>NZ_JAUCAP010000018.1:0-41597 GCF_030361045.1 Lentilactobacillus sp. TOM.63 | reverse complement strand
GATTGCTGCCATCTATACAATTTATGGTTTGGTAGTGGGAAAGATTACATTTTAGTGAGCGACGAGCAACGGTTTGATGTGGTTGAATAAGCCCCATCTGGTTAAAGCCTGCTTTTGGCTTTAACCAGATGGGGCTTATTCATTGAGCGTCAGTTGCGTCGGAGCGGTCCTTCGCTGAATGTAGAATCGAAGATTCCACAAAAGCAAACTCAAAGTTTGCATTTGCATTTGGGCTTTAGCCAGATGGGGCTTATTCATTGAGCGTCAGTTGCTAAAAAGTGAGTGGAGCAAAGCGGTTAATAACCGAAACATAAGTCGCCCTATTCAGAAATCCCGGGTTTGGATTTTTGAATAGGGTGCTTATGTGCAAGTTATTGCTTTGCGGAGCGGTCCTATTTCTATATAGATTAGGACAGCTCCGCAAAGCATAAGCTTGCACCTAAGTTTCCACCACCAAAAGTCCAAACCCAGGATTTCTGGTGGTGGGAACTTAGGCTCCAGCTTATAACCGCTTTGCGTCGCTCACTTGATTTTCTCCCCCAAACCAGTAATAATGAACGAATATTAATCATTTGAGAAAGTGGGAATCATATTCATGACAGATCTATTTTTTGATTTCGATGGGACGATTGCGGATTCTGAAATTGGCATTGTGAAATCAATCAAGTATTCCGTCAGCAAAATGGGCTTACCCGAACTTTCTGCTGACCAATACCGCAAGTTCATCGGGCCTGCATTGATCACGAGCATCAAAAAATATTATCCATACTTATCAACTGGGGATGTGACCCGGGCGCTGCAGTATTATCAAGAGTACTATCATAGCGAGGGTATCTTCCAGTTGACAATTTATCCCGGGATTTTGGCCGAACTGACAGCTCTCAACGATGCGGGCTATACGCTCCATATTGCTTCTGCTAAGCCGGAGCCGATGATCAACGAAATCTCCAAACATTTTGAGCTTGGTCAATATTTTGCAGGTGAATTTGGAGCTACTTCAGATGAACGCACCCGGGTGACCAAAACAGCTGTCTTAAAATACGCATTAGAAAAAGCGAACGCCAATCCACAACAAAGTGTCATGATTGGCGATCGCGATACCGATATGCTCGGCGGCTATCATAATCAAGTGAAAACATTAGGGGTAACTTATGGGTTCGGGGATGTCCCAGAACTCATCGGTGCCCACGCGTCAGAGATTGTTGACAAACCGGAACAAATTCAAGCTGGGGTCAGTCGATTAGTCGGCTAAGGCTTGATATACGAATAACCAGCTTCTTGAAGCTCCACCAGATCAGCGACGCCCGCGGGGACTACTTGAACCCCTGCTGGCAGCTGATCTTTTTTTATGGTATGACTATTCATAGCGTTTTGGCAGGCATGAAATTCAACCGATTTAGTGGTTAGCTGCGCAATTGAATCCTGTAAGCTGCCCACCAAGTAGCCCAAAATGGCATCACCGTTTACTAAGACGACAATCTTGTAGGTTTCGTCAGCCTGATTGCCAAACGTCAAAAGATTACGGATATTGCCCAGTGTGTGCTGCCATTTGTCCATATCGTCAATATGAAAAACAACTTTATGCATTATGGTCGGCCTCCTTAGCGAGCTGATGGTTGTCTAAAGCTTTCAAGAATTGGGCATAATCTCGATGAACCTGTTTGGCGTAGGCCACTGCCCAATCAACGAGGCTGTTGGCCAACTTTTTCTTCTTGCCGACATAGCCGCGAACGATGGCAGCAGTTGGGCTTTGCGCATGCCCCCGGGCTAACAGGAGCGCGCAAATCTTGGTGTAAGTTTCAAAATCATCCTGGTCCATTTTATTGAGGTCCATTGATTCCTTCATATCCCAAAATTGGCGAACGTAGTAGCTGCGGTTGGACGAGGCATTATGGTAGAAGCCCAGCAGTGGATCGGATGCCCGTTGGAGAACCTGTTGACAAGTGACGATCCGTTCACCATTATCTGGACCACTTTGACTGTAAGGGGTCGTGACGTCAAATCCTTGGAACCGCCGAGTCTGCAATGCTTCCTTAATTTGGAGAACCAGATGGCTGCCATCGATGGCGGTCAGTAGAACAAGGTAACAGCGAGTGCCAAAACTGCCGACGCCGACACTGTGACGGACGATGTCACTGATATGAAATTGGGACAGCAGGACAGTGACATCGGGGCTGACAGTTTGGTCGTACTTTTGAAGATGGTCGCTGATTTCTTTAAACCGTTTATCGGAAACGTGAACGGTTCTGGGCGCATTCTCCTTAAAGACAAGGTGGCCGTGACTATCAATCGTGGTGAATTTTTTGACCACCCGTTCCGAATCTCGGGATGAGGCACTGGTCAAAATTTTCCGCCACAGCTTTGGCAATGGTTGATCATCGACCTCGGACTTCAAGAAGGTTTCCACTTCAGTAGAAAAGTAGTAGCGCTCCATTGCGGAATGGTCGTCAAAACATTCGCAGAGAATCTGTTGGTAAGTGGCCACCGCAGACTTCATAATTTCTTGGGCTTGATCATCGTCTAAGCCCAGCTGTTCGCCAGCAAGGAGAATGCTGACAAGCAAACGGCGGACGTCCCAATCCCAGGAGCCGATTGTGGACTCATCGAAGTCGTTGAGGTCGAATAATAGTTTGCGTTCAGGCGAAGCGTAGAAGCCAAAATTGCCAATATGGGCATCTCCGGAAATCACAACCGGAATATTTGTCGAGACCTGTTTTGACAGGTCAAACGCCATTAGCTCGTCGGTGCCGCGGAAAAATGAAAATGCTGAGGCCGCCAACCGTTTGTGCCGTAAGGGCAACAGTTCCTGAATCAGTTTTCGCTCAACGTGTTGGATTCCTTGGACGATATCTCGATCAACGGCTTTGTATTGAGTTAATTTTTCAAAAGGGATCTTATCTCGGTCAGCTTTTCCCATTTGGACCAATTCACTGACGGATTTATTGATTCTGATTTTGCTTAAATCGTACCGCAAATTATCAGTGGCCTGCTTTAAGCCTAGTACTTGCTTGGTTGGCATGATAGGCGCTCCTTTTAGTTTTAATTCCATTGTGGTCATGGGTGTGGAGAGAGTCAAGGTAAACGTGCTACAATGAGATTAACGAGTATAATGGAGATTTTATATATGAAAAAAATTTATTGGGAAAGTATCGAAATTGATGACAGTAAGTTTTTCTTCACCGTTACCAATAAGGGCTTGAACTTCGTTTCCAGTCCGGGGCGGTTCTTGTCGGAAATTTTCGATTTCTATCCAGAAAATCGTTATCAATATCAATTTATGTATGACGAGTCGGTCACCGGTGTTTATCGTGATGAATTAACGGATTATTTTAATAAAAAACGGACTAGTTTTGATTTGCCATTGGACTTTGGTAATCTTGGAACGCCATTACAGCGAAAAGTGTGGGCTGAAATTCAGCAGATCCCCTATGGTGAGACGATCACATATAAGCAGTTAGCTGAGAACGTAGGCAAACCCAAAGCAATTCGGGCAGTTGCCAGTGCAGTGGCCCAAAACCCACTGCTAATTGTGGTGCCTTGTCATCGGGTCATCAAAACCAGTGGTGACATCGGCGAATATCGGGGTGGTAAGGACATCAAAAAATTCCTTCTCCAATTCGAGAAGGAAGCGGCCCCCAAGCGAACGCTCATTAAGAAATTACCGTTGCCCAAGATTAGTCAACTAGGTAGACCTGGTCTTTAATTAAATCAAATGGTTGGTGGTGCTGATTCAAACGGTGACTGGTTTCTGGCTTGATGTAATGAGCCTGTGACCAGAACTGCTTTGAATTTGTGGCACCATTTTTTTCGCCGATTACAATTAATTCGAGTTGGTTATTTTTTGAATTCCTGATGGCGTTTAAGACGTCGACGTCAATCGGGCTTTTATCTGGAGACCAGCTCATGATGACATACTTAACTCGGTCTTGGTATTGGTTGATGGCGGCTAGTGCATCTAATTTTTCTACCGGAATAACTTGATGCTTGCCAGTTTGATTTTCATTAACCCACTCAAGGCTATCGGTTGGATAAATATTGGCCCCTAAGTCTTTTAATCCTTTTGAAATGTAGCCATTGCCGGCCATGATTTCTAATGCAGTGTCCTGACCAATATACTCCGCCAGATCTTTGATAAATGGGGCAGAAATATACGCCCATATCCCATATTGTGCTTCCAAGTAATCTCGATAAGAGCGTAGCAATTTGTCTAGTTTTGGTAAGGCATCGGTCAGCTGATTCCAGAGGTGGTCACCTGCCGGATCATCCTTGGCAAAGGTTTGGTTGATGTGCTGAAAAATTTGGTCCTGACTATCATCTGGGAGTAAGAGCTCTGGTAAGTCTTGGGGCAATAGTCCGGACTTAATCAAGTGATCGCTTTCGATGATGTTATTAATCAGAAATTTGATTTGTGGATAATCTGAAAACATCTCTCGATAGTTCAGCATTTGCGTGATATAGCTGGTCTCGGGGGATGTCTTATGGCCGGATTTGTGTTTGAGTAGTTTCTTTTTTTGTTTATTGGTTAGCATGAGAACTCCTAAATGACGATTTGTTGGAAAGCGTGGTTATGATGGTTACCGGAATATTGTTGTTGATTTTGTTGGTGCTAATTGCCTGGTTAGTCGTGGCGATTGTTCAGAAAAATAAATTACACATGATTTGGAGTTGCGTTGTGATTGTGGTTTTTGTGCTAGTGAGCTGCTGGGGATTGTTGGTGATGCTTGGAGAAATGGGTGAGTGATGGCTGATTAACCATCCAGATTACACGGGTCCTTCACCAGTTAGCCAAACCGACTTCAATCGGTTATTGCCCCAGATCCAATTCCTCTTGATGCAATTGTGACCCGGGCTTTTCTGCGCGGCTGTTCATTCCATGGACATAGCCGGAAATCAGTTGGTAGATTTCGTAGCGGTCTTTTGAATTAAGCTGCTCGCCATTAAATAACAAACTTTTATCTGATATAAATAATTTTGCCAGATCATACGTATTGTTTTCGGCCAAGCCGGTCAGGTAATCCATCGTGACGTCGAAAAACTTGGCTAATTTTTGAACTTCTACATAAGAAGGCGTTCTGACCCCTCGCTCCCAGTTACCAATCTGGGATGGGGTGTTCAGGTCGTGGGTTTCTTTCGTTTGATGGAACTCCTCATTTAAATCCTCTGCCAAATCTGCCAAAGTAAGGTGTTGACCTTTCCTTAATGCGCGTAATCGTTCTGGAAACATGTAATCACCGTCCTGTTCGTTAATTTCATTATACTTCATTTTCGTGGTTGACAAAATGCACGGGCTTCATTTGTTAAATATGTTAATATGGTGGACAGTGAACTTAGACAGGTGGGTGAATTCATGAAAAAACGAACGAAAATCATTATTGCTTGTAGCTCCGTTGTGGCGCTGGTAACGCTTGGCTTATTTGGCGCCGGCCTCTATTTCTATCAAGTAGCCGTTGTGCCGGCTCCCAAGTCGTTTTTAAGCAAGTCGCATCGGATTACTCGCAACAATCCCCAATACCCAGCCCACGAGTGGTACCAGCATGTCACCAAAAAGCGCTGGTACGAGGTGTCGGCTACGCGTCATTTGATTTTGGATGCCAATTATATTTCAGCTGCCAAGCCAACCCAGAAGACCGTATTGATTGCGCATGGGTTCATGGGGAATAAGGACAAGATGTTTGCTTATGCCTACATGTTCCATCGGCTTGGGTATAATGTCCTGTTACCAGATGCCCGGGGTCACGGCGATAGCCAAGGAAATTACATCGGATACGGTTGGCCGGATCGTTTGGACTATGTTAAATGGATCCAGAAGGTCATTGCCACAAATGGGCCAAATTCGCAAATTGTCATGTTCGGCACCAGTATGGGTGGGGCCGCAACCATGATGGTGAGTGGGGTTAATGGCCTCCCCAAACAAGTAAAAGCCTTTGTTGAAGATTGCGGTTATACCGATGTTTATGATGAGGTTGCTTATCAAGCCAAGGAACTGTATCACCTACCAAAATTTCCGCTGGTCGGGATCGTCAGTTTAATTAACCACGCGAAGAACGGGTATTCCTTTAAACAGGCTAGTGCGTTGAATCAGGTTAAGAAAAATCAGCGGCCAATGTTATTTATTCATGGCGCCAAGGATTACTTTGTCCCCACTAAGATGGTGTATCCACTGTATCGGGCTGATAAAGGTCCAAAGCAACTGCTGATTGTGCCTGGGGCCAGCCATGCTGATTCTTACCAGAAACATCCGACATTGTATCGGGACACGGTGAAACAGTTTTTGGCAAAATATGTCAAGTAGCTGAGGTAGGGTGAAACAGTCACCGTTTTTTGCCGCGTCAACGGTTTGAATATGTTAAAATAATGCTAGAACTGTTTTTCGAAAGGAGGTCTGCACTTGATTTACATCATACTTGGGGTGATTGCCTGCATTGCGGGGGCTATCGCCGGAGTTCAGGCACAGAAACGCCGACATCAAACAGAAATTAATAATGCCAAGGCAACTGCTGAACAATTAATTAAAAAAGCAAATTTAGAAGCAAAAGAAAAATCCGAACAAATCATTGCTGATGGCGAACAACAAACGCAAGAATACAAGGATTCTATTGAAGAAGAACTTGATAGTTATCAAACGGACAATGTGACCCGTCAAAGCCGGATTGATCAACGCCAAAACGGGTTAACTCAGACCTCGGAGCGCTTGGATGAGCTCCACAAAAAGCTGGCTGAGCGCCAAACAGATTTGAATGATCTAAAAACAGCCATTGAAAAGTTGGATCAACAAGCGGCTGGCTTAGCTAAACAGCGGATTGCCACTTTGCAAGAACGGGGCAACCTTTCAATTGACCAGGCTAAACAACAAGTTTTGGACCAACTTAAAATTGCATTGGACCGTGAAAAAGACGTTGAACTGAAATATCAAGATGATGAAGCTCAGGTGAATGCGCCAAGGATGGCCAAAATCATGGCCGTTGACGCCATTCAACGGGCCCCATTGGATATTCCACGGGAACATATTGAACATTCCGTTCAAATTTCAGATGTGAATACGAAGCAAAAATTGGTTGGCCGTGAGTCTCAGAACATTCGCTATATTGAGACCCTGACTGGTGTAGATCTGGTGTTTGATCCAGATGATCCATGCTTATTGCATGTCGTTACGCAAGATCCGTTGCGGCGAGAAGTTGCGAAGACGACCATTTCAAATCTGCTGGTGACTGAGCAAATTAATCCGCAATCGATTGAACATCAAGTTGATATTGCTCAACAGGATTTGAGTAATGAACTGCGGCGAACCGGTGAAAAAGTGGTTGGCTCGCTTCACATTGGTTGGATGCATCCAGATCTGCTCAAGATTGTTGGTCGTTTGAAATATCGAACCAGTTATGGTCAAAACGTTCTGAATCATTCCGTGGAAGTTGCCGATATTTCTGGCTTTCTGGCTGCCGAGCTCGGGCTTGACGTCAAGATCGCCAAGCGCGCCGGCTTACTCCATGATATTGGGAAGGCCATTGATCGTGAAGTTGATGGCACCCACGTTGAACTTGGGGTTAAGATTGCTGAAGCTTACAATGAGGATCCACAAGTTGTTAATTCCATTGCTTCTCACCATGGGGATGTCGATGTGACAACGCCAATCGCTCACTTGGTTGCTGCCGGGGACTCAATTTCTGGTGGCCGTCCGGGTGCTCGGAGTGAATCTGTTGAAGAGTATGTGAACCGTCTGAAGAACTTGGAACGCATTGCCAGCGAAAAGAAGGGCGTTAAGGAAAGCTATGCCATTCAAGCTGGCCGGGAAATTCGGATTGTGGTTGATCCAAAGCAGTTGGATGATCAGCAAAATCAGAAGCTGGCTAAGCAAGTCAAGGATCAGATTGAGGATGAGTTAACCTATCCAGGCAAAATCAAAGTCACCGCTATTCGTGATTTTAAAGCAATTGCGTATGTCGGGGCTGAAAAAAAGAAGAAATTAAAAAAAGCAGGTCGGGGCGCGTAATCACTGGCCTAATCCAAAAAAATGAGGTTGTATTTCCAAATGATGGAAATAGTGACCTCATTTTTTTGGCTATTTTTTAAACTTGAGTTGACAAGTGTAACTTTCAAGAATATGATAGATACAATTAAAGTTTACACATGTAAATTTAAAACAGAAACGGAGATGGGAACTTGAAGATAATTGTATTAGTGCTTGGACTTATGATGATTGCGTTTATTGGTTGGTGGTTCTTTGGGAAGCACGACGTTGCCAAAGTAGATGCGAAAGTGAACGATGACTGCCAGATTGTTGATGTAGAAGTGAAGGGCGGCTATTCACCGGAAGTTGTGGTTTTAAAAAAGGGCATTCCCGCAACCTTGAACTTTACCCGGAAAGATTCATCATCCTGTTTGGATCGGGTTGTTTTCTCGGACTTTGGGATTAACCAAGCCCTGCCGCAAAATCAGCAGCAGGCAATTAACGTTGATACGAGTAACGCTGGTGAATTTCAGTGGGCGTGTGGGATGGATATGTTCCACGGTAAATTAGTCATTAAATAAATGGAGGAATCAATGATGAATGAGAATAAACAAACAATGAACGTGACAGTTGCCGGTGGCTACGAGCCCTCAGTGATTAAATTTAAGCAGGGGGTGCCAGCAGAGATTAACTTTGCTCGAACAAGTGACCAGGGATGTTTGGATGTGGTTCATTCCGAGGCACTCAATTTTTCGGAAGAACTGCCAATTAATGTAACCAAAACCGTCCAAGTGCCAACGGATAAGGCTGGTGAATTCAGCTTCAGTTGTGGAATGGATATGTTCAGTGGGAAAGTTGAGGTGGGTTAATGACCATTACGAAACGTTTTTGGATTTCACTCGTATTTTCGCTGCCAATGCTGGTGGAAATGATCCTCAAACCGTTTGGATGGATGATGCCAGGGGGCGAATGGACGATGCTGGCGTTGACAACGGTTGTCATGATGGTTGCCGCCGGGCCGTTTCTCCAAAGTGCTTGGGCATCGTTTAAAAAACATCATTCGAACATGGATACCTTGGTTGCTGTTGGAACAACAACTACTTACGTATATAGTATTTACGCGATGGCGACCAACCAGCCGGTTTTCTTTGAAAGTGCGGCCTTTGTGACCACCTTTGTGTTACTCGGTCAGGTTTTTGAAGAACGAATGCGTAACAATGCCTCAAACGCCGTTGAAAAGTTAGTCAACCTTCAGGCTAAAGATGCCGAGGTTGTGCGTGACGGCAGGGTGATTAAGCTACCATTGTCTGAAATTGTCGTTGGTGACGTCATCAAAGTCCGACCCGGCGAAAAGATCGCTGTTGATGGTCAAATTGTGAGCGGCTCGTCAACAATTGATGAATCGATGATTACCGGTGAAAGTATGCCGGTTGAGAAAAAAGTTGGTGATTCAGTCGTTGGGGCAACTGTTAATGGAACCGGAACCTTTACCTTTAGAGCGGGCAAAGTGGGACAAAATACCATGTTGGCTCAGATTGTTGAGTTAGTGAAAAAAGCCCAAAACAGTCATGCGCCCATTCAAGGGTTAACCGATAAAGTGTCGGAAATCTTTGTCCCGCTTGTGCTGATGATTGCGATTCTCACATTTTTGGTATGGTACGTCCTCATCGGGGCCAGCGTTGCCAATTCATTGATTTTTGCCGTATCAGTCGTTGTGATTGCCTGCCCATGTGCGCTGGGACTTGCAACGCCAACGGCACTGATGGTTGGAACCGGCCGCAGTGCTCGAATGGGAATCCTCATTAAAAACGGCGAGGTCCTTGAAGCCGTCAATGATGTTAAAACGGTTGTCTTCGATAAAACTGGAACGATTACGGTTGGCAAGCCGCAAGTCACGGATGTGATTGGGGATGCCAATAAAGTGTTGCAGCTCGCAGCCAGCCTAGAGCAATCATCAGAGCATCCCTTGGCAACGGCAATTATCAAGAAAGCCAACCAGTCAGGCGTTCCGATGAGTCCCGCCCAGCATTTTCAGGCAATTGAGGGTAAGGGCGTGCGAGCCAATATTGATGGTGAAAGCGCGTTTGTTGGCAACGATAAATTACTGGCTGATGTGACAGTCAGTGATGCTCTTAAATCAAAAATGACCACCTTGCAGCAGCAAGCCAAAACGGTCGTCTTTGTTGGCCAAGGCACTCAAATTGTTGGGTTGATTGCGATTCAAGACGCGCCCAAGGCAACCTCTAAGGAAGCCATTGTCGCTCTTAAGTCTCAAGGACTCAAAACAGTGATGTTAACTGGGGATAACTTGGCGGTTTCTAAAGCTATCGCGGATCAAGTCGGCATTGATGAAGTGGTTGCAAACGTGTTGCCGGCAGATAAAGCCAACCAAGTTAAGAATTTCCAGCAGTTTGGCAAAGTGGCTTTCGTTGGGGATGGGATTAATGATGCCCCCGCCTTAAGTACCGCCGATGTTGGGATTGCCATGGGATCCGGAACCGATATTGCGATTGAATCCGGTGGGATCGTCCTCGTTAAGAACGATCTGCGAGACGTATACAAAGCCTTGGAGTTGAGTAAGAAGACGTTTAATCGGATCAAACTCAATCTGTTTTGGGCGTTCGTCTACAATGTGTTGGGTATTCCGGTTGCGGCCGGGGTGTTCTACTTCATTGGGATGACACTGAGCCCTGAATTAGCAGGCCTGGCAATGGCACTTAGCTCGTTGTCAGTGGTCACCAGTTCAGTTTTGTTAAATCGGACAAAGATTGCTGAGGTTCCAGCGGCTTCTTAGTGTGGCGCAAGATTAAGCCGAACAGCAATTTGATCTCAAAAATTAAGTAAAAAAAGTCGTGCATTCTGATTGTTTGGAATGCACGGTTTTAAATTCCGGAATCAAGATACCGTCCGGCTCAATCTTCCTGAATTCATATCTATTCTGATTGTTTGAAAATGAATGCCCAAATTACTTGGGAATAATTTTAAAATTATGATTATTGGTTGCTTCAACCACCGGATGCTTTTGGAGGTATTCCAGAATCACTTGACTAATTGTTGTATCGCTGCCAGCAACAATTTTGTCTCGGGTAAACATCGGATAATGGCCGCCACCACTTGCCCGATACCGGTTTAAGGCAATATAGAATATTTGATCATCGCTGACATCTTCGCCATGATATTTTAATTCCGTCACGCGATTGCCGACTGGTCTGGAAATATTTAAGGTGTAGTCGATGCCTTCATACATGTCGTAGTTATAGAAACGCTCCTTTGGAAACATGAACTGTTCGTTGACCACCACTTGGCCGTGCTTGACATCAAAGTATTTTGCACTGACTTCTAGAGCCGCCCGTAAATCCGCACCGGTGATCCGTGATTTGACGAGCGTGTTCGGATAGACGTAGTTGGTGATGACATTACGCATTGTGATTGGATCTTCAAAGCCATGTGCTTCGTTATTATAAAGAGCAGTTGCGGAGATGTCGGTCCCCATTTTATCCATTTGGATTTTTTGAATAAATTCAATAAATGCTGTTTCATTGATGCGGGCCTTGAATGGGTCGTCGAATGTGAGACTCCCCTTGATCTTAGATAATGGTTCATCAAGCCAGTGTTGGAGATGCTCGGATAACGCAGAAATGGTTTCACCGATTTTTTCGTCAGGATCGCTGTCACTGACACTAATCAGTTCGGAGTTGGTTCGGGTGATTTGATGATCCTTATTGGAGACATTGAAGGAGATTTTGCCAAGAAACTCACCGCGGGATCCTGGTTGGATGATTGGCACGTTAAATAGCCGACTCGCTATTTTTCGGTGTTGATGGCCGGAAACGAAGGCGTCAATGCCGTCAATGTGTTGGAGAATATCATAACCGCGGTTTTCACCTGGGTTAATATCGTTCCAATTGCCGGTATGGTCGCGTTCAAAGCCGCCGTGATAGACGACAACTACGATATCTGCTTTCTTTCTGAGTTCTGGCACGTACCGTTTGCACGCGTCAAGCTCTGAAATTAAGTTGAAGTCGTTGAGGTCGTTCACGTTTTTCCATTTTTTTGTACTGGTGGTCGTTAATCCCAAAAAGCCGACCTTCACATTGGCAACATCGATAATTGTATACGGATCTGCCAATAAGGGTTCATTATGATTATCCACGATGTTGGCACACACAAAATGCCGATTTGAGTGCTGCATCATGAAGTTCAGGTAATTTAGCCCGTAATCGAATTCGTGATTGCCGATCGTGCCAATTTGATAACCGACTTGGTTGTATGCCGAAATGAACGATTCTTGATCCTGTTGGTCAGCCTTCTTGGCGACATAATATGCCATAGGCGACCCCTCAAGGAAGTCGCCATTGTCGATTAAGATGATTTTTTCATCGGGATGTTGTTGAATATATGTGTTGATGGCCGTGCAATCTCGTTGTAATCCAAATGGCTTATCCGAGCCTGAATCAACGTAATTGGTTGGCTCGATAAACCCATGAGTATCACTGGTCGCAAGTAGTGTTATTTTCATTTTTTCACCTACAAAAACAATTATAGTGTCAAGTATAGTCAATTGGGGTGGGGATGTAAACGTCAGAGTGTGAAGCTAAGCGGTTAGGAACTGGAATATAAGTCGCTTACTGGGAAAACTCCTGGGCTTGGAGTTTTGCCAGTAAGTGCTTATATGTAAGTTCCTGCTTGGCTGAACATGTTTAATCAGAGTGTGAAGCTAAGCGGTTAATAATCGGAGTAGCATGTTTTTTGGCTGCTGGGACTTATATGTTGGGTTCTAACTACTTAGCTTTGCCCATTGTCCTGCATGAAGACCATCTGATCCGTCGAAATGCTTTGATTCAACTGGTCTGAAATATTTCGCGAAATCTTCTCCGTTCTGAAGGCATCGGCCACATATGTGTACTCATATTGGAAGGCCTGAATTAGCAGGCTTTCTCGCCGGCCATTGGCTTCATCTGAGTTGTCGAAGCGTAGGTGACGGAAATTATACCCGTTCCTGACAAAATTGACTGAAGCGGTGTTATGAGCCGTTTCAATGCTATCCAGATAATCATTCACCCTTTCGAACGCCATTTCCTCGATCAGCAAGCTCATCTGACGGATTTGTTTACCTTTTTCGACCAGCCGGTTAAACTTTTCTGATCCGCGGTTTCCCTGACTTCGGGCGTTATATTGTTGGACTCGGCGTTTGACTTCTTTTTTGGAAACTTTTCGCTTCTTGAACCGGTGAGTTTGTAAGCGGATCAGATATTTGATCCTTGTCCAAAAGCCGGAACTCCGGCCGGATGCAGCAACCATTCTTCTCGAAAAAATATTTGCAAACTGTTGGGAGATCTTGCCTTCATTCAATGCATCGACAACGACTTGGGCTTCAATTTCTCTGGCATGGGTCATGATATTACGAATTTCGGTCCGGTTGGTTGCCCGGTTGTTCTTTTGACTGTTGAGCATATCGATGATGTAATTGCGGTCCACCAGTGAGATAGTGCCATCTGATTTGACTTTGGAGATCGCATAAGCCACCATTTCACCTTGATATTTTTTGAAAGTTCCCTGATCTTGATCGTTCTTTTGAGGCAGCAAAGCCGGCAAGATAATTGTTGGAACCAACAGGCTGAGTAAAATCACAATTGTGGCCACGAAGATCAACTGACTTCGATAAGGAAAGGACTTACCAAACGCTGTCAATGGCAGGGATAACGCCATTGACAAGGTTATCGTGCCATGGACGCCGCCGATTGCTGTTAATAAGGCTTCTTTTAAAGTAGCGTCTTGGTGATGGTGGGTTTGAACCAGATTGAATTTGACCCATAGAAACCGAATGACGACCATTAACAGATAAATCCCAGCACCAAATAAGCCAAGTTCTAAGATGAGAATGTCAGAATAGGGCATGATTTGGGCAATAACAGTTGGTAAAGTGACCCCCAGCAAAACGAAGACGATACCATTTAACAGGTTAGCAGCAATTTGCCAGGTGGCATTGGTAACCAAGCGAACGTTGGTGGAAGTCAGCTTTAATTGGCTTTGGTTGATACCATGCATGATCCCAGCGGAAACCACCGCTAAAATACCGGAACAGCCGAGGATTTCAGAGATCAAATAAATGGCAAACGGCGTCATTAAGCTGAAAGGCACAATCACGCTGGTGGTGTCCATGGATTGATTCACCAGAAACGTTCGTAATTTGACGAAAAGTAGGCCAGCAAATAGTCCGACCAGAATGCCGCCAAAAAAGCTGATCACAAATTTCGTGGGGCCCTCAGTGAATGAAAAATCACCGGTTAGAAAAGCTGCGACGGCCAAATTGAAAATCACGATTCCAGACGCATCGTTAAACAGGGATTCGCTTTCCAGAATACCGTGGACGTTACTTGGCACCTCAACGTTTTGGGTAATGGACTTAAGGGCAACAGAATCAGTTGGGGTGACAATCGCAGCCAGTGCAAAACACAGGGCCAATGGAATCGTTGGCATCAAGAAATGGGCGGCCCCACCGATGACAACCGCGGTGATCACTGCCAAATACACGGCCATTGAAAAAATATGACCAATGGATTGCCGAAACTGATTGGAATCGGTATTTTGCCGATCATTAAACATCAGTGGCGCAATGATACCCAGCATGAAGATCTCTGGGAAAAGGGAGAAATCGTGAAAGATAGGGAGCAATGACAGAATTAACCCACAGCCAATTTGATAAAAAGTGAGTGGGATTTTGGGAAAAATCGGGTAAATCATATTTGAAATAATGGCGGCTACAATTAGCAGCGCAACCGAATAAAAGGCTTCCAAATTAACACCTCAATATAGAAATTTATGATGATAAACATATTATAATGTAATGGGATAAAAAAGTGGCAAAAAATTTCACAAAATACTAACGAAAAGTAAGTAACGGTGTTGACAAAAGGTGTCGATATGTTAATATAGTCATTGAAGGATGTTGTTTCAGTTTCAAGGTTTCTGTATAGAACGGGGGGATTTGTAATGCTCAATTTATATGTTGCACAAAGTAGCGCTTCAAGTCGGAAGGCTCGGGCATGGTTGAAGAGCCATAACATTGACTTTAAGGAAAGAAATATTAATTCTAACCCTCTGAACGCCGATGAGGTCAAGCAAATCTTGCGTTTAACCGAGAATGGCAGCGAAGACATTATCTCTACTAGATCTAACATTTACAAGAAGTTGAACCTGGATATCGATAATTTGACCGTTTCTCAACTGGTTGATTTAGTGGTTAAGTATCCAGACCTCATCAAGCGACCAATTATTTTTGACGATCATCGTCTGGAAGTTGGTTTTAATGAGGAAGAAATCAGACGATTCTTGCCACGAAGTGTTCGAGAAGCAGAACTTCGTAAGTTGGAATCACAAATCAGTTAGTTAATTTAATTACTAAACAGTTATACGTATAAATAATCTGGTTCGAGCAAAAAGTTGCTCGAACCTCTTTTTTTGCTTGTGAAAATGGCTGAACCCGTTCAGATGATTGAGTGGATGCCCTTACGGATAATTTTAGCGATAATAACATTTATCCGTAACAATTTCAAAGGGAAACCAATCAATATTCAATCCTTTTAAAGTGCCGACTAATAGCGGTTGTATTCTATCAATAACTTGCGTAAAATTAATTTCGTTAATGAAAGGGAGAGAATTCGATTGATTAAAATGGTAGCGCTCGATCTGGACGGCACGTTGCTGACCAGCGATAAAACAATTTCTAAAACGAATGAACTGGCTTTAAAGAAGATTCATGATGCGGGCATCAAAGTGGTTCTTTGTACCGGCCGGCCAATTAACGCAATCTGGCGATTTATTGAACAACTCGGTTTAACTGAGACTGGGGACTACACGATCACCTTTAATGGGGCGTTAGTTGTTCACAATAACGACAAAGCGGAATTGGCAAAAAGTGGGATGAAAAAGCAATCCTTGCGGCCACTGCACGATTTTGTGCAAGCACAGCATGCGCCACTCGATATTTTGGACTTCGAGCAGGTTTATCAGTTGACCGATTTGAAGCCTTCTATGTACAAGCAACAATTTAAGGGCGGCATTGATTTTGTTCCTAGCTCCTTTGACAAGTTATCGACGGCTGATTTGTATTCTAAAGCGATCGTCTGTGATGAGCCGAAATGGTTGGATCGCTATCAGGCAAACATCGATGATCAATTGCGCAGCCAGTACCACATTGTCCGCTCGCAACCCCAAATTATGGAGTTTCTGGCACCAGAGATGGATAAAGTCGTTGGCTTAAAGGCATTGTTGGATCATTTTGACATGGACTTTACGAATTTGATGGCCTTCGGGGACGCAGAAAACGACTTGGGGATGATTTCTCATGCCAACATCGGCGTCGTCATGCAAAATGGCCAAGACCAGGTTAAACAAGCTGGTGACGTTGTGACTGGTGACAATGATGACGACGGCGTCGCGCAATACGTTGAAAAATATTTTAATTAAAATGGCGGCGTTTAAACTAGTTGTTTCCGGCTTTAATAAGTACAATTGAATTAGGACAACTTCTCCAAGCGGACTTCTAACCGCTTGGAGCTGGTCACGAGGGGGAATTAATCAATGAAAAAATTAATTGCAATTTTAACGGCGACTGCGGCTGCCAGTATCTTAGCATTTACAGGGCAAAGTACCACGGCTCAAGCTTCATGGTCGACTGGAACTAAAACATTGTGGACTTTATTTGAGCCAAATGGTGATCCAGATTGGGCCCGACTATTTTCGACCGCGGATAGTGTGAAGGCGGGTAAAAATGGTTATGTCTGGAACTACAGCCACACCAAGCGGATTCACAACTTAAAGAACTATCCGAATACAACTTGGTATGCAGTTCGTGGGATTTCTAAGAACAAGCACGTCTATTATCGAATTTCTAATCCTAATTCAACTGTCAAAGGATTGGTTTGGAGCGGCTATGTCAAGCCGTATGCAACTAAGACGGCCAAGGACTTTAAGACGGCCAACCAGTTTAATAATTATCTTCAAACTGAACCATCTCAAAAGCTCACTCGGGCAGTGCTACGACAGCTACCGAACATTCCGGTTAGTTTTGAATTATCGAAGTATGCGGCCTATCGATTTGCCCAATTTCCAAAGCAAATTACTAATTTCACTGACATTACGCCAATTAGTACGTTGACGCTGCCAAAAGCCGACTTTGCTTCAATCAAAAACTTTCAAACGGATTTGAATTCTCCCGGGGATGCTCAAATGGGAACCTATTGGGCATTAACGTACGGGCAACCCGTTAATTCACGGGCCGAGAAGATGATTGAAGTGCTTAATGATCACCAGATTGATTTATCACAATTTGATGCCACTAATGGTAACTGGCGAATTGGCGTTAATATGAATGATGGTCAGTGGCCAATGACGTTGATTCTTGCTAAGAAAACGGATTAATTTTGGCTTCAAATTAAAGGATTGTTAAAAAAGGGTGGTTGTATGAAAAAGTTTTGGGGAATGGTAATGATTGCGGTCACAGTTGGATTTTTATATACAGCGGCAAATTCACCTGCGCGGGCATCATGGATGAGCGGCACACAAAAGTGGTTTACGACGATTGGAAAGTATCCGGATGCCAATGAGTTTTTATATGCGGTGAAGAATCCCAACAAGAATGCTTACATGTGGAACTATAACCATACGAAACGCATTCATAATCTAAAGAATTATAAAAATACGACTTGGTACGTCACCCACGGGATTAAAAAGGGTAAATCTGTGTATTATCGCATTACCAATTACAATTCCACGGTTAAAGGATTAGTTTGGAGTGGCTATCTCCGACACTTGAAGTCATGGGGTGCTAGAGCTTTTAAAACATCAGATGAATTCAAGCAGTATGTCAAAACGTCTCCTTCAGCCAAACTTACTCGGGCAATTATGAAACAATTACCAAATATACCATTGGATTATCAACTTTCACGGTACGCTAATGGACAATATGGGGATTTTCCAAAGACTATTCCGGGTTATTCTGATATCACATCTTTGGGAACGCTCAATCTACCTAAGAAGGATTTTGCAACAATCAAGAACTTTCC
Organism: Lentilactobacillus sp. TOM.63; assembly: GCF_030361045.1. Taxonomy (NCBI): domain Bacteria; kingdom Bacillati; phylum Bacillota; class Bacilli; order Lactobacillales; family Lactobacillaceae; genus Lentilactobacillus; species Lentilactobacillus sp. TOM.63. Next base: position 23,585 of record NZ_JAUCAP010000018.1, on the reverse strand, counting down.
CAATAACTACGATCTAGATCAAGCCAACTATGAACAGCAGTTGAATTGGTACTGGGCATTGACATTTGGTCAGCCGGTCGCACCAAGAGCTGCTAAGTTAAAAGAAGCCCTCAAAGTTAACAATATCGATTTAAACGATTATAAATCCGGTGACTGGGTCGTTGGTATTAGTGTGTTTGAAGGCATTGCAAATGGAACGGTAATTATTGCGAGGAAGAGTGCGGAGTAAAGCGGTTAGGAACTGGAGCACAAGTCTCCTTTGGTGGAAATCCTGGGTTTGGATTTTTGTCAAAGGTGCTTGTGTGCCAGTTCCTGCCTGACGTAGCACATTTGCGCTAGGGACCAATTCCCGGTTTTGGAATTTGTGCTGGTGGTGCTTACATGCAGGTTGCTGCCTGATGTAGCACATTTGCGCTAGGTAACGGTCGATTAAATCCTAGGTTTGGATTTTTGCCAAAGGTGCTTATGCGCAAGGTTGGCATTCGTTTAAATGAGGGTACTTCTTTTGGAACTCCCAACTCCCATCCTTGCTAAACGCAGGATAACGAGTGACTGTCGGCTAGTTTGCCTTGGCTTCTTAGGCAATAGGGCCTTCATCATTGCAGATCAATCAATTTGGCATCGTGTCTAACTGGCGGTCTTAACTCAAGGAGGGCAGAGAGATGTTTAAAGCGGATCGAATCCGGGCAATGAGTGATGGGCTGTTTGCCATTTTAATTACAATATTAGTGCTGGATTTTAAGCTGCCGGATTATCAGGCTGGCCATTTGTTAGCAGCGGTTGGTCGGCAGTGGCCAATCATGTTGGCATACGTTGTGTCGTTTTCATATATCGGTACGTTGTGGTTGTTTCATCACGACTTTTTTAGCACAATTGATTGGATTACCCCTGAATTGAATATTATCAATTTATTGGTATTATTTAGCATTACGCTCATTAATTATGCCACCAGTTTGATTTCTGCAGCCTTGTCGGCGATGAATCTGATAGATTTGCGAACAGCAATTATTATTTATGATGGGTGCGCGCTGTTCATTAGCTTCACCTTTGAATTAATGTATCGGTACAGCTACCGTCATCCTGAATTGACGAATCGTCAAAGATCAGCAAATGAGGGAATGTATTTCATCAAAAGCGATCCGATTATCAGTGTCGTTATCTATCTGATTTCAATTGTGACTTCGTTCTTTTCAGTCGTAGTTGGCGGTATTTTTCTCTTGGCCGGTATTATCTGGCATGCGATTGCATACGTCCGGCTGACAAAAAAGTAGCGATCCGTAATGAAGGGTTGTGAAAAATGAACTTAAATAAAAAGGATCCTCGCGAATTTTTTCGCTGGGATTCTTTTTGGTTGAGCGTTATGCTTGACCGCTAGTTTTGCTTAAATAAGTTCGTTAAGTGATCCATGAAAGCTTTTAGATAAGCATCAACATCCGCATTCACAGCGACTTTAACATTTGTATTCGGATCATCCAAACGAGCAGGGTCACCTATTGTTCGCCCATAATACTTTTCGTCAGTCGTGACATACATATTCAATCCGATTGTCTGAACAAAGTCGGGGTTGATCGCAACTCCTACCGCAAATGGATCATGCAGGGCACAACCATGGAGGTCTGGGCTGGTAACTTCATAAGCTTTGATATAGTAATCAACAATATCGGCAAACGCTTCACCTGATTTGGTGTGTAAATCGCGCCATTGTTGCGTTTCCTTTTTAGTTAACAAGGTTCTCAAGGTAACATCCAAACCAACCTGGGTGAGGGGAACCTTGCGGAAAACATTGTTGGCGGCTGAAGCATCCTGTTGGATATTGGCCTCGGCAACGTTGGTAACATTTCCTGGAACGGTCACAGCACCGCCCATGATGGTGACGTTACCGATTTCATTGGCAATTTCCGGAGCCTTCTTAATCGCAGCGTCCAAGTTTGTTAATGGACCAGTTGGCACTAAGATGAGGTCTTTACCATATTGCTTAACGGCATTGATGAAGAAATCAATTGCATCGCCCTTTTCTGGCTGGCGAGTTGGATCTGGCAATTGAACTTCACCGATTCCATTTTCACCATGAATTTGAGCACTGACCGGCATTCTGTCGAAGTGATCTGATTCTGATGAGTGTGACAAGCCTTGGTAAACCGGTACGTCTGTAGCACCGAGCAGTTCCAAAATCTTGAGTGAATTTTGAACACCGTCTTCAACGTAAACATTACCATAAGAACCAATAATACCAATCAAGTCAACGTCTGGATCAGCGACTGCATAGGCAATCGCCATTGCGTCATCGATACCAGTATCAAGGTCAAGAATCATTTTTTTCTGGGCCATTAAGAAACTACCTCCGTTCGTGTATGATCAAGGATGAAAACCCTTTACCCCATCATACTCGAAATCCATGCATAACTCAATTGCCGGCGGAGTCTTGAAACCAATTAATTTGTAAGTTACGCTTAATGGTATCAATAAATAGGAGTGAATTATGAAAAAAATTGGGAGTAACTTTTTTTCGCTGGTTTGGACAGGTGTCCGGCGGAACTATGACAATTTGGATGATAACATTGCCAAACATTTGGGCGAGACTGACGCCAACAGCCCGGTTGAGATTCATCTGTCACGGATGTTTTCAGACGTTTTTAAGCGCCATTCAAAGGATGAAGCCGACCGACTATTTATTGTGGGGACCCGTAAAACAACGCCCAGTCTTCGAAAAGTTTCCAGCCGACCGGTGAAGCCGTGGTTCTTTTCACGGGTATTCGCGGTTTTGGCAGCGAGCTTTGTCATGTTGATTCTGCTATTATTTTTATTTAAGAGTAATAAGGCAATCCCCGGACTCATTTTTATTGGGTCGTTGGCCGTCCCGTTTTCATTGATGATGATGTTTTTTGAAATTAATGTCTATCAAAATATTTCGGTATTGGAGTTGTTCACAACCTTTTTGGTGGGTGGCATCCTCTCACTACTGGTGACGATGACCTTCTATATGCTATTGCCGATTCGAACTGAGGTCAGCATCGAATCTGCGTTGATTGTGGGAATTACTGAGGAACTGGCAAAATGTATTGTAATCATTATTTTTATCAATATGTACAAATTAAACTATATTTTTAATGGTGTTTTGATTGGGGCAGCAATCGGTGCTGGCTTCTCAGTGTTTGAAAGTTCCGGTTACGTCAGTGAATATGGGCTGGCAACGATTTTTACCCGCAGTTTCCAAGCAATTGGGACGCACACAATTTGGGCAGCGATCATTGGTGGCGCAATTATTCTGGGGAAACAACGAAAGCATCAATTTACGATGACAGATTTTTTCACCAAACCCAGATTTCTTATCTTCTTCATAATCGCAATTTGCCTTCATACATTCTGGGATTGGGATATTCCAAACACTGGAATTGATATTTCATTGTTGCAGGAATTGATTGATGTTATTATTGGTTGGTTTTTAATTTTTGTGATGATCGATGCTGGCCTGCGAGAGGTCAAAACCCTGCAAGGTCAACAAATCGTGATTCATCGGACAAAGAAGAAACAGCTTGTAAAAAAGCGCTAGGAGGATTCTCATGGCAACAAAAGATTCAATTTATGATATTACAATAATTGGCGGCGGGCCCGCCGGAATGTTTGCCGGATTTTATGCTGGGTTAAGGGATGCGAAGACCCAAATTATTGAAAGCTTGTCCGAATTGGGTGGTCAGGTGAGTGCATTGTACCCTGAGAAGACAATTTTGGACGTCGGCGGCTATCCAAACATCAAGGCCAGAAATTTGGTCGCGGAACTGGATAAACAGCTTAAACAGGCTGATACAGACATTAAGCTCAATCAAACGGTGACGGATGTCGATAAAATCGATGAAGGTTACCAGATCACCACTAATCGAGGGACGAGTAAAACTAAAGCGATTATCATTGCGACCGGAGTGGGCGCCTTTAACCCACGTAAATTAGCAGTGGATAACGGCGAACAATTCGAAGGCAAGAGCTTGTTTTATAGTGTGAAGAACTTGGCGCATTTCCGCGATCACGAAGTTTTGGTTGCCGGAGGTGGAGATGCAGCGATTGATGAAGCCTTGCTGCTGAATTCAGTTGCCAAGAAGGTTTATTTGTTGCATCGTCGCGACAAGTTCAGGGCAATGGAACACAGTGTAACCCAACTGGTGCAGTCGTCAATTGAACTGGTTACTCCCTATTTGATTCAAAAGCTCACTCAGCAAGCTGATGGCCGGGTGAAAGTTTCTGCTAAGAAGATGAAAACTGAAGAGATGAAAGACCTCGTGGTGGATGACTTGGTTGTCAACTATGGCTTCATCGCTCAAGACGATGCGCTAAATGGTTGGACAGTTCACCCGGAAACGGATCATGGGACGGTTAAAGTGGCAACCAATGCGTTGACTGATCAGGATAACATTTATGCGATCGGCGATGTCTCAAAGTATGACGGCAAGCAACCATTGATCGCAACCGCCCTAGGAGAAGCGCCAATTGCGGTCAATGCCGCAATGAAGCACATTTATCCGGACAGACGGGGGCCGGTTCATAGTACCTCAATCAGTGAACATGCTAAGTGGCATTGATCTAGGTAATCATAGAATGGATCCAAACAGAATTGGGAGCTGTCATTCTGAGGTGAACATGCCTGGCCAATCTTGTCAAATCACAATAATGCAAACAGTCAAAAGGAGGACCCCACATGTTTGAACGCGGTGCCATCGAAGTTAATGATGCTCATCAGAATAATTTAAAACACATTAATTTAACAATTCCAAAGTATAAAATTACGGTTTTCGCCGGCCTGTCTGGATCTGGGAAGTCCTCACTCGTTTTTGACACGATTGCGGCTGCGTCTCGGCGAGAATTGAATGAAACCTTCCCCAGTTTTACCCAACAATATCTACCTAAATATGGTCAGCCGCACGTTAAGCGGATCGATCACTTGCCCGTGGCAATTGTGATTGAACAAAAGCGAATTGGGAAGAATGCCCGGTCGGCGCTTTCAACCTACACCGGGATTTATTCCCTGTTGCGGTTATTATTTTCCCGGGCAGGACAACCATTTGTGGGATACTCGGATACATTTTCATTCAATTTACCCCAAGGGATGTGTCAAACTTGTCAAGGGTTGGGCTACGTCGACGATATCGATTCCAAGGCACTCATTGACCCCAACAAATCCTTGAATCAAGGCGCGATCACCTTCGTCAGCTTTGGGCCGAACACCTGGCGTTGGCGCCGGTACGTGAATAGCGGCCTGTTTGATAATGATAAGCCAATCAAAGACTATAGCGATCACGAAATGAATATGCTAATGAATGCCCCCCAGCAGCAATTAAAGGGGGCTCCTGCTAAATGGCCCCGGACAGCCTTGTATGAAGGGGTGATCCCCCGAATTCGGCGGTCAATTATTGGCAAGAAAGAAGCGCAGCATCATAAGGAGGCACTGGCCAAAATTGTGACCCGGCGTCCTTGTCCTGATTGTCATGGAACCAGATTGCGGCCAGAAGTATTGACATGTAAGATTAACGGTCTCAGTATTGCCGACGTCTTATCGATGGATCTTGTTCATGCACTGAAATTTCTGCATGACATTGATGTGCCGTTAGTAACTGACGTGATCCGTGAAGTCGGCACGAAAATCCAATCGCTGATCGATATTGGCTTGGGTTACCTGACACTGGATCGAAGTACCGAAACGCTGTCAGGCGGAGAAACGCAACGGATTAAAATCGCCAAATTCCTGACCAGTGACTTGGTCGACATGGTTTATATTCTTGATGAACCCAGTGTTGGCCTGCATCCACATGATATTCAACTCATTAAAAATGCTTTGATTAATTTAAAGGACAAGGGCAACACCATTCTAGTTGTCGAACATAATCCCGAACTGATTCCGATTGCCGATTACGTGGTTGAAATTGGTCCCAAAGCCGGTAAGGGTGGCGGTCAAGTCACTTTCACCGGAACTTACGAGGAATTGCTTAATTCAAATACGATGACGGGTGACTACCTCAAACGACCACTCACTTATCGGACACCCCGCCAATTTGACGAAAAGATTTCATTGAAGCACGTCCAGACGCATAATTTAAAAGATGTCAGCGTGGCGATTCCACTTGGCGTTGAAACAGTTATTTCCGGTGTGGCTGGTTCTGGTAAGAGTTCGTTAGTTGACGCGTTAAGACCAAAGTTAAAGGAACCCTTTATTGATTTGGCTCAAGGGGCGATTGGCACCAATATTCGATCAACGCCAGTGACTTATTTGGACATTTTGGATGATATCCGCAAAGAATTTGCTAAGGCAAGTGGCGCGTCGACCAGTTTATTTAGTTACAACGGTAAAGGTGCCTGTCCGCGCTGTAAGGGCAAGGGCGTGACAATTACCAATATGGCGTTCATGGATCCAGTGGCTCAGGAATGTGAAATGTGCCATGGAAAACGTTACAATGACGAAGCCTTAAGCCATTTGTATCATGGTAAGAATATCAGCGAAGTCCTCAACCTGCCGATTGAAATGGCAATTGCGTTCTTTAAGGATACTAAAGAAATCGATCATAAGTTAGTGAACATGCAAAAAGTTGGTTTGGACTATCTGACGTTGGGCCAGCCATTGACGACACTGTCTGGTGGTGAGCTGCAACGACTTAAGTTAGCGGTTCAACTGAACAAAACCGGCACGATTTATTTATTGGATGAGCCAACTGCCGGCTTGCACATGAAGGATGTTGCCAAGTTGATCAAACTGTTTGACGAACTGGTGGCGGCCGGAAATACGCTCATTATTGTTGAACACAACTTGGAGGTTATCAGCAAGGCAGACTGGTTGATTGACGTCGGCCCAAATGCCGGAATTTATGGTGGTGAGATTTTATATGCCGGAATTCCTGAGAAAGCACAGGCTGAAGCAGCATCACGAACTGGTCAAGCACTGAAGGCCTACAATCAGCAGCGTCAGTTAAATTAAGATAAATCAATCAGATGTTGAGACATTAGTAATTGATAAAAACTTGCGTCAAACGACTGACCCGGGCCACATAAGCGAAAACGGCAATGCATTCTGTTTCTGGGAATGCATTGCCGTTTTCGCTTATGTTGTAGGATCAAATCGTTGATCTCACTATTTTTGTTTATGCTTTTTAGTGGCGTGGTGTTCTGGCTGACCCGCTTTCTCAGCCTTTAAGTGTTTCTCCAGCTGATCCACTTGCTTGGAAAGGCGGGCAACCTGCCGGGAGAGCTGCTTTAGAGTCTGCGTTTGTTCATCCTGCTTGTCCTCGTTCGTGAAGAAATCGGTAATCGTTGAGGTTAATAAACCAAGAAAGCCAATCCCACCAAGCATGAGGACAGCAGCGACAATCTTGCCACCGTCGGTCTTAGGGGTCACGTCACCGTAACCAACGGTCGTCGCTGTAGTAATTGCCCACCAAAGTGAATTTTGGAGCGAATCGTGCTCAAACGAAGCAAAAATCAGCGAGCTAAAGATGAGGATAACCAAACTGATTGACAATAGGTAGATGAAGCCAGTGTCGTACAAAAAACGATGCAGAGCCCGAGTAAACTTCCCAGAAAGGCCAAATTTCCAAAGCAGGTTGTAATACCTCACGATTGAATAGAGACGCGCAATCCGGAAAAATACGAAGATCGGATGCGACGGGATTAACGCAATTAAGTCGAACAAATTTGAAATTAAAAAGTCTTTTTTGGATTTGGCTCGGAAAAACCGGATGACATAATCCATTAGGAAGAACAGCCAAATCAGCATGAAGGCGATTCGATATGGCCCGTGATGCAGCGTAATCGTGTCGTTAAGGGCGAAGATGGCCATTGCAAAGGATACCAATGCCAAAGCCGCAACCAGCACATTATAGAGCAGAATATCCAGTTTTTGAATGCCGCGTTTCATATTGTCAACTCCCCCTAAAAGTGAACAATTCCCCGCACTTAATCCGCGATCAGCCAGCTAGATGCTTTTTGCTCCCTTAAACTTTGGTGGACTTACTAACGGCTGCTGTCGTTGTTCGTTGCATCCGGATTGGTAATCTTAATCCGGTTGGTATCGCTTGATTTATGGTGAATCTCAGGCGCATCGGTAAAGTATTCATGAATCGTTGACTTGTCACCATTTTCAGAATACAAGCTCGTCGATTTCTTGCCACGCTTCTCTTCAATCTTCTTCTCTTTTTGATAGCCATCAGCGTAATTATATTTCCGGGGATCGATACTTTCGAAGCCCTTTGGATGGTAGAAGCGCAGCAGGTTCTTCTCGTTGAGCGAATCGGAAAGAGATAACTCGGTTTGGACTCGTTTCTTGTTTTTCTTCACTTGCGCTGCCTGTTGCTTGGTCAGCTTCAGCAATTGGCCCGTCTTGTTTGAGTAGATATCGCCGCCAATTGAAGTGAAGGTGGGGCTGACCCAGTCCTGATTTCTGAATGCCACGACTTGATCATGCTGCTTTGAGAAAATGTCGGTGCCAAATTGAACGTACCGCTTGGTGCTGACCCCGAGTAAATGCATCAGCGTTGGCAGAACGTCAATTTCGCCGGCATACTTGTTAGAAACGTACCCGTCTTTTCGGCCAGGGATGTTGATGATCAGTGGAACCCGCTGAAGTTGAGCGTTGTCAAAATCGTCCCAATCATCTGCATTCCGGTGGATTGCTTTGGCGAGGTTCTGGTTCTCAGAATCAGAAATTCCGTAGTGGTCCCCGTAAAGCACAATGACGGAATGCTTCAGTAAACCGCTCTTACGCAGGTAATTATAAAATTCGTGGACGGCTTGATCCAGATAGTGGGCGGTTAAGAAGTAGTTATCGACCACGTCATCGCCAGTGTTGGTGGTCTTGAAGTTGGTATCTTCCTTATCAAGGTCAAATGGGAAGTGATTGGTAACCGTGAGATATTTGACGTAGAAAGGCTGTTGGAGATTTTGCAAGTATTGCACGGAATCCCTGAATAACAGCTTATCTTTCAAGCCATATCCCAACGAGCGGTCGCCAGATGTATCATAGTAACTGGCATCAAAGAAGTATTGGTAACCCATGTTCTTATAAACGTTGTTTCGATTCCAAAAACTGGCAATGTTCCCGTGGAAAACAGCACTCGTGTAATCACGCCGTTGCTTCAGAATTGCCGGCGCAGCCTGAAAGGTGTTGTCGCTACCAAGTTGGGCAAAAAGCGACCCCTGGGGCAGGCCATAAGTGCTGGTTTCCAGCATATTTTCGGCATCGGACGTTTTTCCTTGACCAACTTGATGGAAGAAGTTCTTGAACGCATATGAAGAGTGACTCCGATATAATTTATTTAAAAATGGCGTAACTTCCTTGCCATTGATCTTTTGGCCAATTAAGAATTGCTGGAAACTTTCCAAATGAATGTAAATGACGTTCTTTCCCTTGGCAATTCCATAATATTTTTTATTGGGTTTCGCATAGTGAGCGCGGGTAAATTTGAGGACGTCATCTAGTTCGGATTTGGTGGCGGTTGCGCGCAGGTCGTTGTTGTGCTGTGACTTCATGCCATCATAAACCGTGAAGGCATCTAATCCCAGGTATTTGACGATGTAGGTTCGGTCAAATGTCCGAGTGAGCAACTGCGGTCGATCCATTTCTGCCAGTGAAAGGTTAATCGTAAAAAAGAGCATACAAAAAGACGTCACTGCAAGCCCAATTCGGCGGTTAAGTGGCCGTTGGTCGATCTTGATTTTCTTAAAGACCAGCAGTAAGACGATGATGACAATATCAATCCAGTAGAAGATATCGTGAATGTTAGTGAGCGCCCATGAACTGCCACTGAGTCCCTGATTGACTTTGGAGTAGCCGGTCATGGTGCTGACGGTCATGAAATCGGTAAATTCTCGGAAATAAATGACGTTTAAGTAAAGTAAAACTGTGTCGAGTATTGAAATTAATAGGGCAATCGGATAAAAGAACCGAGCCCGTTTGAAGTAAAGGGCAATCCCAATCAATAAACCAGTTGTGGCTAAGGGGTTAATCAAGACGATCAAGAATTGAAAGGGATTGCCGATCCCCAATTTAAAGTCAGCGAAATAAGCCAACATTGTCTTGAGCCAGAAACAAACGACTAGTAGAATGAGGAATCCTTTACGGGTGCTACTTTTCTCAAGAATCTTATTAACGAATTTCAAACCTTCTGCTCCTTAATATTATTGTTTATTTTATCTTATCAAATATTTTTCCAAAATTAAGGAAATAATCGGGATTTTGCCTAAATCTTAAAATGATTTGTTGTAACTGTATGAAAAAATTCTTATACTTGAGGCATCAAGCGTAAAGGAAGTGTCAGGATGAGTAAGTTTACGTTGTATATGGTTCGTCATGGGCAAACCTATTTCAATATTTATAATAAGTTACAAGGGTGGAGTAATTCACCACTCACCGATAAGGGGATGCAAAATGCGGTTGATACCGGTGAGAAGCTTAAAAATACAAAATTTGCGGCTGCATACTGCAGTGATACCACTAGAGCCGAGGAGACTGCGAGGGTTATTTTAGAGAAAAATCAGGTTTCCGATGTCAAGCAGCCAACGACGTCGATGTTTTTTCGGGAGGAGTTTTACGGTTATTTTGAAGGAAATGACATGGATCAATCTTGGTATCTAGCGGGTGCGCCTCATGGCCTGACCACGTTTAAAGATATCGTGGAGAAATATTCGATCGGTCAAGCTAAAGATTATTTGAAGGCGGCAGACCCCTTCCATCAAGCTGAGAATAACGATGAATACTGGCAACGGTTGAATCAGGGATTTGATCTCATCAAAAATAATCCAACGATCAAAGATGGCGATAATATCTTGTTGATCAGCCACGGCAATACCTTATTGAGTGTCGTCGAGCGTTATGGTGAAGGCAAATATGACATTACCAAGCGGCCAGCTAATGGAAGTTTAACGAAGTTGGCATTTGATGGTGATAACGTGAAGGTTACGGCGTATAATGAATAATGTACGAGAAAGCAGGCTGTAATTTGTGTCATTAATGCATTCGTTTTTCTCGTGGCAGTTTTACGATGTGAGTTTAACATCCAGAATCACCCTTGATTTTGATTGCCGCCCAGCCCGTTCACCACACATATTTTATAAGTATTTGCAAAACTAATTCACTAGGTAGGTACATTTTGAAATTTAAAGAAACAGATCAACTTGATGACATATATCACGATGCCCGAACCATTCGCCACCATGTATTTGTAGGTGAGCAGGGCATCGATGAACATGATGAATTCGATGGTACTGATTCGCAGGCGGTGCACTTTGTTGCTTATGTAGATGGTCAACCGGTGGCAACCGCACGAACGACGGTAACTGATGAGGGTGTCCATATCCAACGGGTGGCAACCGAAAAAGAGTTCCGGCATAAGGGTTATGCCAAACAATTATTACAGTACATCTTGAATGATAAGCGATTCGCGCAAGTCTCCCGTTTCTATCTGGGAGCCCAGGAAACTGCAGTTGGTTTCTATCAGACATTGGGTTTTCACACATATGGCGAGCCATTTGTGGAAGTCGGCATTAAGCATCGACAAATGGAAAAGCTTGACCGCCATCATTCAAATCTTCATATCAGTTGACACACTTGAGAAATCGAGTGTGTTTTTTTGTTTTTAGAGTGGAATACCAATCTTTTTAATCCAAGTGAGGAGCCGCTGCCACCCAAAATGAATGCCAATCGCCGAACCAAATGACAGTATCCAAGTGCCGATGTAAATCACAATCATTCCGACAATTGGATTTCTAGTGACCAACGTTTTGCCAAAGCTGAGCCAATAAATTTGCTGCCAAAAAACATTAGAGAGAAATGCTTTATAGGCAAAACCTGCCAGATAGTGAACGACTCGAGTGATTGCCAGCCGTTGCCTAATTTGGTGAAAGGCGATTGCCAAAATTAACAAAATAATCGTCAAATCATAAATAGTCATTGAAGGTTTGTAATAAATAGCGTTGGTTAATTTTACAGGTAGGCCAAAGTGAAACAGTTCGAGGTTGATCCAGTAGAAGCTGCCACAAGCAACTCCTAACAACAATAACCAGTAGTGCTGCAAAAATTGGGCAACTAGATGGTGATAGTGCCACGTGAGGGTGCCACCGATACCATAAATGATAAAGCTTAGAAAGAACCGATCCAGCAAGTACCAGTGAGTCATATAGGGACCATGAAAGACGAGCCGATCGTACAGCCATAACCACCCAAAATAAACAAGGGCGGTCACTGACAGGGCGATGAGGCCCCCATATGGATTCGCTTGGCACCACTTCACCAGCTGCAAAAATAATGGCATCAGCACAATGAACTGTAGCATCATCGTATTGTACCAGAGGTGAGGAGCCGCATTGCCATTAATGAACTGCCAGATAAATTGACCGAGAGTTTGATAGTGGTCGACTTGCTGCACCCCAGGCATCATCAATAGATAGATGCTTGTCCACCAAATGGTCGGGATCAATAACGCATGCCACTGGGTATTCAAGTAAGTGCGATAGTCCGGGCTGGCCGAACTTGTCCGAATGGTGGTGTACAAAATTCCGAAGATAAATGCTGGTGCAGTGAATTTAACCAGATTGTACGCGACCCCAATGCCGATCTGGACTTGGTTACTTGGATGGGTGGTCAAGGCAAATACAAGAATGGTTTGGAGCATGACAGCCGTGCAGGCGAAGAGCTTGAGGTAATCACCAACGTCTGTCATATTTGAATTGGATTGTGATTCTGGCATAGGACCGGTCCTTACTGTAAAGGCTATGATTTTAGTCAAAGAAAAAAGAACTGGAAATCGTTCCCAGTTCTTTGAAATTTTATGTGATTGATAGTTATTGAATTGTTGGATGTAACGAGTGAAGGTTAATCGAAATCAGTTACGTGAGCTGATCCAACGTAGTTCCACCATGGTGCTTTAACGGCTTCAGTAATCACACCGCGGTTTTGAGCATCGATCATTTTACCATTACCGACGTACAAACCAACGTGAGAAATTGCTGATGCGTTCCAGCCAAAGAATACCAAATCACCTTTTTGAAGGTTCTTGTATGAAACTTTCTGGCCGGCATTATATTGTGCTTGAGCGGTACGAGGAAGGGTAACATTAGCGCCCTTCTTGTAAACATAGCTGGTGAATCCTGAGCAATCAAATGATGAAGGACCAGTAGCACCGTACGAATATGGCTTACCAAGGTTTTGCTTTGCAACTTGGTAAAGTTGTGAGTAAGAAGCATCTGTATCAGCTTTTGATGCTGATGCAGTGCCAAATCCTGCTGTTAATAGTGCAAAGAATGCAACTAAACTTAAAATAATTTGTTTATGTAATTTCATTTTTCTTCAACAACTCCTATCAATGTACAGTGAATACTTTAACAAGAGATTGTTGCAATCGTGTAACAAACAATTTGCAATGCAGTTAAAAGAAACTTAAGGAATGAAACATTCATTGTGATATTGCAAATTGAACGCTCTTAAACGTTATAATGACGGGAATAATCAGTTTCAATTAATATGACAAACTAGCCGACTGGTCGCCACAACTTTGACTGGTTTTCGGGTGGATTAATGTAAAATAACCCATTTTGTTGGTCAGTGAGCAAATCAATAACCGGCAGCTGCCCAATTGTTGGGATCAATCAAGTCAAGATTTCAACGGGTTGGCAATGATGACTCGCCTTAATCAGAACGACAGACTGATTCAAATCTACATAGTTCTGTAACTTAAGAATAGCAAAAAAGAAGCCGAGGCAAACGATCAATTTTGCTTTCAGCTTCCTTGAGAAGGGTAACTATGATTATTTATTTTTCAACATATTCTTCTTACTTGGTAGGGTGACCGATAATTTACCAAGGGATGAAACGATCAATGGTAAGACAAGGTAATAAACGAAGACCGTGTAAATGACAATCAAGGCAATTTCGATCAGAGCAAACGAGGCGCCAAAGGTCAACGCAATTGACAAGCCAACGGCAACTAATATGATGTATCTGACAATCTTGCCGTAACTAGCCATGGTCGGGCGAATCCAGTCAAGCATCGACAACTCCGTGTATCTAAATGACAATCCCAAGGCAATGATTTGCCAGGCCGCAATCGCTGTCAGAATCGAGACGGATATTAATGGCACTTGCCAATCGAATTGATCGACGTTGGTAACAAATCGCATCGTGATATAGGCAAGCTGAAAACCAGTGGCTGCCGACATCAAGAAGGCGATGGTCCAGTAGAATGGTTGAAGAATCGCACGGCTAACGATAAAGACCGCCGCCATCACCCCTATAATGACGATTGCCAATAATGACATGAAATGATGACTCAACTTAGATTGGTTAATTGCTTGAGACACCGGTTCACCAGTCATGGCAACTTGATCATGGGCTAATGGAGTTCCCCGAAGCTGCAGGTTGACCTGATTTTGTAATCGCTGCACTTGTTTAATGTTGGACTCACTCGATGGCGCATTTTTCATGACCACTTGGAGCGTGGTAATCTTTTTGTTCGCACTGGTGTAGTTCAACATGGTTTGCAAGAAATCAGTATCCGTTAATTGAGCTTTGGTAATATAGTAAACATTAGCAGCTCCAGATTGTTGCAGGCCATTTAAGTAATCGTAAATGTCATTCAGCTGAGAAGTCGACGAATGGACCTGACCACTGACCTTCTTTAACTGCTTTTGGACTTGATCAATCTGTTGACTGTAATTCTGTAGATTGTTGTAGCTGTTTTGACCATAGTTTTGAATAACCTGACCTTCAGCACTCAATTGACTGAGTCCTGACGAAACGGCTTGGAGCGATTGATTTAACTCATTAATTTTTGTTTGGTAAGCCCGAACTCGACGTGAGGCGCTTTGGCGACCGGCAACCCCGGAATTTGCAGCTGCCTGACTCACTTGAGAAGCGAGGTTACTGCTATCGCGGATGACTTGATTACTCTTCTTCACTAGCTTGGACATGTCTTTTACTTGTTGCTTCAGGGCTGATAAGTTAAGGCTGCTATTGCTATTTTGGATGCCACTTGAAGCTTGTGATAATTGACCAGTAGCCTGTTTTGCATTGAGGCCAATTGACTGGAGCTGACTTGAGACGTAGTACTTCTCAATTGGCATGCCCCCTGGTTGAGTCAATGAATAAACGGCACTAACGCCTTGCGTGTGTTGTAATTTGCTGGTTAACGCGTCAATGTGCTGGAGATATTTTTCGTTATCCAACGGCTGATCATTCTTCAAATAAATCGTAATTGGGGTTGCTTTGCCCGCCGAGAAATGAGCTTGGAGGAGTTGAGCACCCTTTACGGCCTGATTGGTTTGGGTCAGGTTGGTCATTGGAGAGAAGTTTAAGCTGTTGTGATAGAAATAAATGAATGGCAAGGTAATGTAAAGGACCACCAGGAAACTGGCAATCGGCTGCCAGAGTGAGAATTCGGTTGCGCGGGACCAAAAATGAGATTTCATGGCAGTGAGTGGCGCATTTGATGGCCAAAATAGACTCTCGCCCAGTGCAGCGGTAAAAACGGCGTTCAACGTGATAGTTGCCAGAATCAAAACTAGGTAAGTAATTCCAAGGGCCCATAGCGATTGGATTTGGTCGTAGTTAACGAAGTCACAGGCAAAGAAGATGATGGCGAGGGCCCCACCGACCACCGTAATTGGGAATCTGAGCGCAGCAATTGTCTGGGTAGTGGCATAACCACCTTCTCGCTGGAGCGCTAGGACACTGCGGAATTTACGATAAATGTAAATATTCCAAATCGTGCCGATTGTTAAAGTTGCGATGCCAATTTCCAGTGGCACGTATTGTGAATATGGCAAATTAAATAGCTTCGACAGGTGCAGTGACACACTATACGAAGTCACAAACGCCGAGAACAGGGTGATAAATGAAATCAGTGGTGCAAAGACCGACCTGAAATAGATGCCAACGATCAGCATTGATACGATAAATAACGCAATCAAAACTAATTGAGTGACTTGAGAGTTCTTTTGATTGTTAACATCACGGATAATTTCAGGGCTGGTAACGTAAGACTTTAGCCCGTGAACTTTGACTTGGCTGATAAGTTCGTTCGTCAAAACGCGGAGGGTGTTGCCATTGGCGTTGAGGTCCAAACTAACCATTTGAGTGGAGCCGTCCTTTGAGAGCATCTGATTTTTGCCGGCAACGTTTGTGCTTGGCGTGACAATCTTCTTGATGCTGTAATAGGATTTGTGCTGTTTGAGCTGATTAATTGTCTTGTCGATTTTGGCTTGTTGCGAATTGGTAATCTTGCCCGTTGAATTCTGATAGACAATATTAACCGAGGTGGTTCCCCCAAGTTGATAACCCCATTGCTGGCGAAGCTGGTTGGCTTTTGCTGGCTGAGAGTTGGCACCATAGCTCGGCTGACTGTATGATTGCAAGGCATCTGTTATGTTTGGTGCGGAAATAATTGCAATAAAAACAATAATCAGCCATACTAACAGCGTGAATAACCGATTCCTGTGTAATTTAATCATTGTGTCTTTCATTAAGTCGTCCCCTAATATGTATGTATGAAAAGGCTCATATACTAAGAGTTTACCATTTTATAACGGGTAACGCGACAGGTTTCCGGTGGATTTGGGCCGGAAAATGGCAATAATCGCAAAGAATTTTGGTTCAAATGAAGTTGAGAGGGGTGAAGCGATTGTGTACAAGTGTTTTTCAAATCGGGCAAACTGACGGTGCTCACGTTTTGGCAAGGACGATGGATTGGCCACGATTGGGCGCCCGACCGGTGTTTTGCCCCAGAAATTTTGTCTGGAATTCGATTTATGATGACCAGCAGTATACAACCAAGTACGCGTTGATCGGGTCCGGTGGTGCTCATGATCGGGAAATTGACGTCTCAGATGGCGTTAATGAATGTGGGTTGGCGGTTCAAAAGCTGACCTTTACCAACGGAAGTGAATTAGTCACCGAACCTGGAGCAGGCAAAATTCATTTGGCACCATTTGAGTTGTCCTTTTATTTATTGGCCAATTACCGCTCCGTCCAAGACATTGTTGATCACATCGAAGAAATTGAATTGATGGCAGATAAACACAGTTTAAAAAAATATGGTCACTCTGAATTGCATTTTGCCGCCTGTGATTCCACGGGTAGAAGTATTGTGATCGAACCGGTGACTTCACCGATTGAAATCATTGAGAATCCGCTGGGAATTTTGACAAACAGTCATCATTTTGACCGGCAAATTGAGCGGTTGGGAAGATATCTGGATTTTACGCCGGCATTTTTGAATCACGCTGTTCCATTGAATGCGCCAAGAGTGACCACTGGCAATGTTTCTGGAAAGTCGATTCCCCCTGGGTCGTATTCACCCGGATCACGATTCATTCGGGCAGCCTATCTCAAAGAAAGAATTGATTTGCCGCAAACTGAAAATGAAGCAGTTGATAATTGCTGGCATATTTTGGATTCAGTTAACGTCCCCAAAAGCCAAGAACACCAGCCGACATATTCGGTGTACCGAGCAGCGGTATGCTGTGAGAGCTTGAATTATTACTATCAGTCCTACCATGCCAAATCAGTGGTCAGAATCCAGTTGACCTCAGAATTAATGGCAAGCAATCAGCTCAAGTTTTTTGACGTTAAAGATAGGATTCAATTTGTCGACATTTAATGTATAATTGGAAAAGATGATTTGAACAGGGGAAATTGAGTTGCAGAAAAAGAGCTGGCACGTTAGTTTAATAATACTCGCTACGGTCTTGGTCATCGTGGGCGGATTGGTGGTTAGAAACAACTTATCTCAGCAAAGCCAGCAAACGCGGAATATCCCAACTTTGACAAAAAAGTCGACTCAATATTTTTCCAAGCAGCAAAAGGAAAGCTTCATTGACCAGATCGGCACACCGGCGATGGCCTTGTATAGAAGAAACCGGCAAATTTTACCCAGCGTGGTGATTTCACAGGCGATTCTGGAATCGCAGTTTGGAACGTCACTGCTGTATAAGACGGCTAACAACCCATTTGGGGTGAAAGGCACTTACAATGGCCGATCAGTGACGTTCTATACGAGAGAAGTCGAGCATGGTAAATCGATCAAAGTGTTGGCTCAATTCAGAAAGTATCCAAGCTTAAGGGCAGCATTGATGGATCACAATCATTTGGTTGCTGAAAAGTTCATCAGGCATAAAAATATCATGAGCTACCGCACATCAACGAATCTGTTACAACAGAATGGCTATGCCACCGATCCACATTATGCTAACAAATTGAATCATATTATTGTAAAACATCAGTTGTATCAATATGATTTGAAGGCGATAAATGAGTGAAGTTAAGCGAGAACGATCGATAAAGTCACCACAATATAAGTCGAAATTACCCATTTGTCAGATTGAAAATAAACGAATATTAATATCACTCACATTTTATAAATGGTAGAATAAAAGCTAAGGAACCAGTAACCACACAGACACATACTTCGGAGGGATGCTAAATTGTTGGATTGGGTTTCGAATCTGTACGGCCCGTTTTTTGATGCACATAATTGGTCGACCGTGATCACAAGCGGCAACGACTGGTTAATCATTTTGTCACTGGTCACAATCGAATGTTTGCTATCAGTTGATAATGCCGTCGTCCTTGCTGCGCAGACGCAAGCGCTTCCAACAAAAATTCAACGAGAAAAGTCATTATTTTACGGGTTATGGGGGGCTTACCTCTTTCGTTTCCTAATTATCGGGGTCGGAACGTATATGATCCATTTTTGGGAAATCAAAGTCATTGGCTCCCTGTACCTTTTTTATCTTGTCTACACATTCTTTCGAAAGACGCGAGTTGTCCGGACCCACAAGCTGGCCGGCAAATCTAAATCCGGTTTGTCACTATTCTGGTCAGTTGTCATCCAGATTGAATTCATGGATGTGGTGTTCTCAATCGATTCTGTGTTGGCATCATTAGCCATTTCGCCCAACCCGGTTATTGTGTTGATTGGTGGGATGATTGGTATTTTGGCAATGCGGGGAGTTGCGGAGGTCATCATGAAACTCATGGCAATTATTCCGGAACTACAGCCAATGGCCTATATTTTGATCGGGATTATTGCCTTGAAATTATTCCTCTCAATTCCATTGATTGATATCGAAATTCCAGCATCTGTATTTGGCCTGATCGTCATTGGGGCGGTCATCATTACCCTTATTATTCACTATGTACGGAAAGGACGGCAAAACCAACATGAGCGTTCAGATAACTCCTGAAAATTTAGAAACCCAAGTTGCCAACAAGCTCACCGTCATCGATTTTTGGGCACCTTGGTGCGGTCCATGTAAAATTCTGGATCCAATCTTGGCTGACCTTGAAAGAACCTATGGGGACAGAATTAAGTTTGCAAAAATGAACGTAGATGGCAATCAAGTCATCGCCGAAAAGTATCATGTGCTGAGTGTTCCCAGCCTGGTCGTCTTTAAAAATGGCAAGGCCGCCGAAAAGGTCACGGGGGTTTACCCGAAAGAAAAGCTTGCCAAATATTTTGACAAGAAGCTCCAAGAAGTTGACGCTATTTAAAGGGCTTGATGCCTTGCTCTGCGGCCTGTTTGGATAATTTGGTATTTAAAATGTCGAGCCCCTGCAGTGGGAAGTTGAACAATGGGGCAATGAGGTTGGCTTTATTGGGATCCGGGACGACTTGGCTTTCCTTTAAGTTCGGCAGCATTTTTGCCAAATCGGTTTGGGTTAACTTCAACTGGCGGGCGTAATAGATCACTTTTTGGAACACCAAATTTTTGAACCAGAGATAGTATACAATGCCTGCCGCTGCAACATACCAAAAGACGGTCCACGTGATGCCAATTTTGGCTGGCGATAAGAACCCGATAAAGATTGCCAAGAATACAAAGATACAATATGTTAGAATGCTAATAAGCATTAATTTGACTTTAGTGGACATGATTTGCCAACTTTCTAATTGGAATTTGGAACATCGTTCAGCTACAATTATAACAATAACCATAAAAAGATAGATAGTGAGATGAAGTTTTGAAATTTTCAGTAGAAACAATTAGGCCAGATGATTATGTGGCTGTTCGTGGGATTATTGCGGATAGTTACAAAAATGATATGCCGAACACTGATGGTGACGAGGTGGACATGGTTGACCGTTTGCGATCATACTCTGAGTATTGGGATAACTTTGAAGTCGTTGCCAAAGATCAAGATCATCAGGTGATTGGTCACGCATTGATGATTCCGATTCAGGTGAGCTCACCATGGCATTCATTTGATATCGTTTCGATCGTTGAGATCAGCGTGGGCAGCGAGTATCAAGATCAAGGAATTGGCCAAGCAATGGTGACTGAACTTGAAACCAGAGCCCAGTTAGCAGGTTATCCTGCTGTGAGTGCGATTGATAATTCTGACTTCTTCTTCAAGAATAATTATGTGCCTGCTGATAATTTTGATATTTATTCATCATTATCAATTGACCTCAACGCCAATATGATCAAACCATTATTTGACGGCAGCCTCTTTAACAAGGGTGGTAAGGTTTATTACCCTGAAGAGTTCTTTGGCGTTCGTAATACCGAAGCTTAATTTCGAATCATGACTTCATATTAATCAGTAGTAAGGATATCTGGGCGTCAGAAAGTCGGTGGGTGCTGCGAATCGATCAGGGTATCATTATGAATTACGTAAAGTTGAATTCCGGATAATAACTAGAACCGATATCATCTAGTGAGGAGCCTTTTGGGGCTTGAATTTGGGTGGTACAACGGTCGCGCGTCCCTGTCACATGTTATGTGTGATGGGGATTTTTTGTGCTTAAAAAATGAATTGAGGAGAACTAAAAATGCAAATAAAGCACCAAAACAACAGAATTGGATTGATTGAAGGCATTATTGTCTTGCTGGGCATGCTAATTATTATGGGAATCAGCGTGATTAAGTTTCAAATTTCACCAGAAATCCCCATTTTATTTGTGATCTTATTACTCATTGTTTGGGCAAAAGCCCGGGGATTTTCGTGGGATTCTGTCAATCAAGGGATTATTAATGGGATTACCACCGGGATTATTCCGATGTTTATTTTTATTTTGATTGGAGCTTTAATCAGTTCCTGGATTGCAGCGGGAGTGATCCCATCACTGATGGTGTTTGGCTTCCATATGATTAGTGCCGAATGGTTTTTACCCTCGGTATTCCTAGTCTGTACAATTGTGGGAACGGCGATTGGAAGTGCATTTACCGTTGTATCGACGATTGGAATTGCCTTTCTTGGAATGGGGCTGACGCTCGGCATCAATCCGGCGATGATCGCTGGGGCAGTTATTTCTGGGGCAATTTTTGGCGATAAGACCTCACCATTGTCTGATTCAACCAATTTGGCATCGGCAGTTGTTGGGGCTGATCTATTTAGCCATATTCGTAATTTGATGTGGTCGACGATCCCGGCATTTTTGACCTCGCTAATTGTTTTCTTCATTATCGGGCGTTCAAATGCGCAATTGGACGAACGCGTGATTAATCACACTGTTAACGTCTTAAGCGCTCATTTTAATATCACGGCTTGGGCATTTCTTCCTATACTATTGATGTTTTTATGTGCCTGGGGAAAAATTCCGGCAATCCCGACGCTGTTTATGAACATTGTCGTGGCGGTTGGGATGATTTACGTGGATAAGCCGGGCACCAAGATTCAATCGATCGTTGATACTTTAACCAATGGGTTTGTTTCCCATACTGGTAACAAAAGCGTGGACAACTTACTGACACGGGGCGGCATCATGAGCATGATGGCGACAATTGCCTTGATTATTTCGGCGTTGGCCTTGGGGGGCTTGCTGATGAAATTTGGGATCATTGATGCAGTGATGCAGCCATTATCAAAGCGATTGAGTTCAAATGGGTCACTCATTTTAGCAGTGATCTTGAGTGGAATTGGGGTCAATTTGTTTGTTGGCGAGCAGTATTTGTCGGTAATTCTGCCTGGAAATGCGTTTAAATCAACCTTCACCAAAGCTGGCCTTGCTCCCGTTGCGCTGAGTCGGGCGCTTGAAGATGGCGGAACGGTGATTAATTATCTGGTTCCATGGGGAGTTGCTGCCGTTTTTGCAGCCAATACTTTGGGCGTTTCAACGATTCATTACCTGCCATTTGCGATATTTAGCCTGGCATCACCAGTATTTTCGATTCTGAGTGGCTTCACAGGCATTGGTTTGAAACATTTGAATAAAACCGAAAAAGCTGCATAAAGTTGACCCAATCGCATTGAAAACGCTTTGGAAAAACCCTCTATATTGGGCTCTTTGACAAACGTTACCTAACCATTACATTAATTACACACGGGCCTTTTTTCTTAACACTGTCGATATTGCATAGTAACACCGTAACTATACACTATGTATTGTTGATCGATGAGGTCGACAAAAAATCTAGACACAGAACACAGATATAGGAGTGTGTAATTTTGAAAAAAGTACTATCTATGATTCTCGCAACTTCAGCCGCAGCTATTGGTTTATTCTTCGCAGGTTCCGCTTATGCTTCAGCATCCACAATAGTTACAGTTAAGTCCGGCGATACAGTTTGGGGTATTTCACAACAATATAATACCTCTGTCGATGCAATCGAAAACGCCAACAGCCTTTCGGATGCAAATGTGATTACAGTTGGTCAACAGTTGACTATTCCAGGTGCAAATGATTCAGCAGCCGCAACAACATCCACTACGAACCAAGCTGCTTCAACCACTCAGGCACAAACTTCATACAGCCAACCACAAACATCAACAACTACTCAAGCATCAAGTAATTATGCAAGTAACAACAATACTTCAAATTACTCATCAGCTGCTTCAACAGGCGGCAGTGCTAAAGCTTGGATTGCCAACAAAGAATCAGGCGGTTCATATTCAGCACGTAACGGGCAATATGTAGGTAAGTACCAATTATCAGCTTCATATCTTCATGGTGACTATTCAGCAGCAAACCAGGAAAAGGTCGCTAACCAATACGTAGCAAGTCGTTACGGTTCATGGTCAGCAGCTCAATCATTCTGGCAAGCAAATGGCTGGTATTAAAAAATAGAGTGCTCTTCAAGCCGGTTAGCTTTTGAGCATTAATGGAATAACGGTTGACAACGCGTTTCTTGCGTTGTTGACCGTTATTTTATTAAGCGGAGAAAGCTGGCTTGAATGGCGCGTTTCCACTGTGTTGTGGAGAAAGTAGTACGCGGTTATATAAGAAATTCCCGTTAAAATCCTGGTTTTGGATTTTGATTGGGGCGCCTTTATTCAGTTAGCATCAGTTGGTCGGAGCGCGTTTCCACTATATAAGGGAGAGATGTAACCGGAATCTAAGATAAAGCACCGATGATGAAGGTATTTTGTTTATCGTCGGTGCTTTTACTTTGTGTAGTAAGGATCAGGGTCGCCGGAGCGCATTTTCACTGTGTCGTGGAGAAAGCTGGCTTGAATGGCGCGTTTCCACTGTGCGATAGTAAATATACGGTTTTCTGACGAAACGTGGATGACACTAGAGATGCTTTTCACAGCGTTAAGAAAATGGTTCTACAATATCTGTTGTTGGTAATAGATTTTATCTATTACTGATGACAGATTTTTTGTTTCTCGTTAGAATAAA
>NZ_JAUCAP010000017.1:0-41855 GCF_030361045.1 Lentilactobacillus sp. TOM.63 | reverse complement strand
CGCCGATAAGCTATCGACTCCGTGCCGCCTAGGAAAGACAAGCAAATATTTACTTTAACTTTTGGGGTACACCTCATTTGCGTTTCAACCTCTTAGAGCGTTTAGCTATTCGATTTCCTCATGGATAAATTCACACTGGGGATTTCGACTTTAGATGATCCTTTGATTTTAAACGGTTCCAATTAATCCACTTTAGTTTTTCAAATCTTCAATCGAATTAATATTCTTCATATAAGAAGGAACGGCTAACCCAACTTTGGCACCCTTTAAATTGGTTCCAAGGTCGTCAAACTTGCCTTTATAATCCTTGTAATACAATCCTTGGGTGTTAGGCAACCAGGCACAGACCATGCCGTCAGCCGCGTTGGTTGCAATTGAAGCCCATAAGGGTTGAAGCTCCATTGCTTGGATTTCAACTTTATAACCAAGAGATCTCAATACATTGGCAACTAAATTTGTGGAGGCAATTTCTGAATCCCACGCAACATAGGTCAACTTGATCGATTGACCGTGAACGTGTTTAATGCCTTTGGTCCAGGAATTGACTTGTTGCTGATTCTGCTTCATCCATTTGACGGTTGCCGTCTTAGGATTTTCGCCATTGTTCACTTTTAACATGATGTCTGCCATTTGATCTGGTTTCCAGTTAAATCTGTTCAACATCTCATAGGCTTCCGGCTTGTCTTTTTTCAGCCCTTTACGGACAATCGTATGGATGTCTTCCGACTTTCCATAAATGTTTTTAGGATCCTTCAGGAACTTCAAATGGAATTTATTAATCATCCAGTGGGGCGTCCAACTTGTCACAACGATCGGCTGATGGTTCTTAACCGATTTAGCTAGTGTACTTGTCATGGCAGCAGTTGAACTGGTTTGCAATTGCCACTTAGAATTCGTCAGTCCATATGCCTTCATCGCCTTTTGAGTGGTTGTCATTTCACCAGCCCCGGCTTCAATTCCGGTGATCGTATAATTAATCTGTTTGCCAAGACTTTCGTTGGGGTTATATTTCGCAACCTTGCTTGAACAAGCCGACAACAACACGACAGAAAACGTGAGTGAGAGGAAAAGGATTAATTTGCGATTTCTTTTTTTCATATGAACCCCCTTCTATGACTTAGGGATCTTGCTACGATTAATTGCCTGCGTAATTCGATCCAAAATGATCGCTAAAATAACGATTGCTAGCCCGGCGGCGAAACCACCACCAGCGTCATTTCGGCCCACGGCAAAGTAGACTTTGTTTCCAAGTCCCATAGCCCCAATCATTGACGCGATCACAACCATCGAAAGCGAAAGCATCATACTTTGGTTGACACCAGCCATTAACGTTGATTTTGCTAATGGTAACTGAACCTTGAAGAGCTTTTGCCAAGAAGTTGAGCCATATGAATCGGCAGCTTCAATTAAGTCAGCCGGCACTTGGCGGATTCCTAAGTTGGTCATCCGAATCGTTGGCGGCATTGCAAAGATCACCGAAGCAATGACTCCGGGAACCATTCCAATTCCAAAGAAGGCAACTGCGGGGATCAAATAGACAAAGGCTGGCATCGTCTGCATAAAATCAAGAATTGGCTTGTTAATGGTTTCAAAGACCTTTGATTTACCCATCCAAATTCCAAGTGGAACTCCAATAACTAGGGCAATCAAGCTTGAAGTTAGAACCAATGTCAACGTCTGAGTCATATCACGCCAGAAGCCTTGATTCCAAATGTAAAGTAAACCAACGATTTCGAAGCCAATTAATGTCCAGTGCTTGGTTTTTCGGTTCAACCAGTACGTACAGCCAACAACCAGCAGCATGAACAACCAAATTGGCAACAGATCAAAGATCCATTGAAATCCGTTGATAATGCCGCCAATGAAGTTGGTAACAGCGTTGAAGAACCCTTCAAAGCTCGCCAACCAGTCAACAAATTTGTCAATCCAACTTGAAACAGGTAATTGAGGAATGTTATTCATCTTCGCCCACCTCATTTCCAGAAATTGCGCCAAGAACGGCACCTCTAATGATGATTCCTAACAGATGATTTTGATCGTCAACCACTGCATAAGGGATTGGCGTTGAAGAAATGGTATCCATGATATCCGTGATTGGGGTATCTGGAGAAGTTGTTGGCACGTTCTTTTGAATGACTGAATCAAGCTTACGTTCCTTCTTCTTGATTAAGCTCATCACGTGACTGGCGTCAACTACCCCAATAAATTCACGTTGATTGTTCACGACATAAACGGACGAAATCTCATTTTCAACCATCCGCCGCATTGCAATCCGCGGTCCATCTTTGTCAATGTTAACGAATGTCGGTCGGATCATGACATTAGAAGCGGTCAAAACCTTCGTCCGATCGACATCTTCAATAAATCTCTCAACGTAATCGTCCGCTGGTTGCGTCAGAATTTCTTCCGGCGTACCAATTTGAACAATTTCGCCGTCTTTCATGATCATGATTCGATCGCCAATTCGCAGCGCTTCGTTCAAGTCATGAGAAATAAATACAATCGTTTTGTGCAGGTTTTCTTGAAGATCCAACAACTCGTCCTGCATATCTTTTCTATTCAATGGATCTAAAGCTGAAAAGGCCTCATCCATCAATAGAATCTCCGAGTTATTAGCAAGGGCTCTGGCAAGGCCAACCCGTTGCTGCATCCCGCCTGACAATTGAGTAGGATACTGATTGTCGTAACCGTGAAGGCCAACTAATTCCAGTGCATCATGAGACTTTTTCAAACGCTCATCTTTATCAACACCCTTAATTTCCAATCCATAGGCGGTGTTATCGATGATGGTCCGATTTGGAAACAACGCAAAGTTTTGGAAAACCATGCTCATTTTGTTCCGGCGAACATCCAACAATTGTTTTTTATTGAGTGAGGTTAAATTTTCACCATCGATGAGGACTTCACCGGATGTGGGTTCAATCAATCGGTTAATCATCCGAATCATCGTTGATTTACCACTTCCAGATAGTCCCATGATGACAAAAATTTCACCATCGTTCACTTCAAAATTGGCGTCGTTCACACCAACTGTGGCACCTGCTGATTTTAAAATCTCAGCTTTTGACTTACCTGCTTTTAATAATTCTTCGGCCCGGGGAATCCGGCGGCCAAAAATCTTGGTAAGATGTCGCACTTCTAATTTTGCTGTCATGTGCCCCTCCTTATCAATGTTTCGTATTAACGATCTAAGAAATTAAAAAAGGCACTTCCTAATAGGTTTGTGCCTGTCGCTAAAAGATTTACTTTAAAAAGCATAACAAAGATATGGACTTGTTTCAAACATATAGACCAAATGCAAATTTGAAGCCTAGACTAAATTGGTTAGGCGTAACGACTGATATTATAAGGCTCGGGTCAACTATTACTATTCAGTTAACAAGCGGCTTACAAATGGCGTTGAATGGGCATGGTAATAGGAATTACCGCCTTTTTTCAAAAAAGTTGAAAGATTTCTCCAAAAAGTGATTGGAAACGGTTCCCAAAATCGAACGGGCTCGTTATTTTGACACGTTTGGTTGTGATTGCCTTGTTAGAATCAGCCGTCATCTTTACCCCATTTTCCACGCCATTACTAAAATGCGGTTTCGACCGTTACACAAGCGCCCACGATTAGAAATCACGCATCAAAAAAGATCCCCTCAAAATTCAAAATTTTGGAGAATCTTTTATAGGGACACATTCAAACGTGATCGTCACACATCTATTTTGTTAAAACCGTAATTGATTCAATATGCACCGTTTGCGGAAATTGATCAACAGGTTGGATTGGCTGGTTTACTTGATAGCCTTGTTCATTAAATAACTTGACATCCCTTGCAAGAGTTGCTGGGTTGCACGATACGTACACAACTCGTTTCGGTTGCATCTTAACAACACTGTCAATCAACGTGCCATCTAACCCTTTACGTGGCGGATCAACCACAATCACATCAGGCTTCAGGCCGTCTTCTTGCCATTTTGCCATTTGATCTTCGGCGTAACCCGCAACGAATTTCACATTATTGATTCCGTTAACTTTGGCGTTCTTTTTAGCGTCTTCAACGGCTTCGGGAACAATTTCAACCCCGTATACTTTTTTGGCGACTCGGGCCATTGAAAGTGAAATTGTCCCAATCCCACAATAAGCATCGATAACCGTATCGTCAGCGGATAAATCCGCTTTTTTGGTGGCCAAATCATATAATTTTTCGGTTTGGACTGGGTTAACTTGATAGAACGAATTAGCAGAAATTTCAAATTTGAGTCCAAGCAGGGTGTCCTCAATCGTACTTTGCCCTGCCAAGACTTTATTCTCCTTACCCATCAATGCATTGGTCTTTTTCGGATTCACATTTTGGACAATGCTCTTAACTTCTGGCAATGCCTTAGTGATATCAGCAACAATTTCCTTGTTACTTGGCAATTTTTCGGTTCTGGTAATGAGCACAATCATCATTTCATGAGAATAATGCCCGCGACGAACCATCACGTTTCGGATAACTCCGCCGTTTACTCGTTCATCGTAAGGCTTAATCCGATACTTGCGTAAAATATCACGAACTACGACGATCGCCTTATCAATCTCAGGATCTTGAATATAAAAGTCCTCGATTGGGACGAGATCATGGGAATGTTTGCGATAAAATCCTGTTTGCAATTGACCATTGATTAAACGAACCGGGATTTGAGCCTTGTTACGATATTCATAAGGCTTATCCATGCCAATTGTTGGGTCAACTTGCACATCAAGCTTCAATTTCTTGAAATCTTCTTCAATTTGATGACGCTTGAATTCAAGTTGCGCATCATATTTGAGATGTTGTAGTGGGGCAATGCCGGTTTGCGTATATGCCTTATCAACCGACTCGACTCGGTCAGCACTCTTTTGATTGATCTTAATAACTTTCCCAAATGCAAAGTTTTTCTTGACCTTAATAACCTTCATTGTCACGTTTTCAGTCGGCAATGCATCTTCAATGAAGATTGGGAAGTCGTCAATTTTGGCAACCCCCATGCCTTGATAAGTCAAATCGGTAATATCAACATCATAATTTTCATTTTTTAATACTGGAGCAGTTCTTTTCATTTATTCACCTTTATTTGCGTAGAAACAAAAATTGCGAAACGACAACATCGTAACGCAATTCATAAACATCATATAAAACTATTCCTTATCAGGCAGTTTGTCAACGCCTTTGACGAAGTTCTTTTCAGCTTCACGAATTCGATCGATTTCATCGGTGTACGCTCGATCAGGAATTTCATCAGTATTCGCAAAAATTTCAATGTGTTGTTTCAAATCAACGAACGTCATTGGCGCATCGCCACCATATTCGCCATCCAAGTTAATCTGCATGCGATCATTAACTGGCTTAGCCGTCACTTTACGGACCTTCTTGTAAATGATCCGGGGATCGTCCACGTGCTTACCACCATTCAAAACTTTAGAAGCCAAATGAAGAATTTCCACCAGGTTGCTGGTTTTAACAATGATTAACGTGAACTTACCATCATCCAGCAATGCATCTGGAACAATTTGTTCAAACCCACCGACCGAATTGGTTAAGGCGAGGAAAAACATAGATGCTTTGCCTTTAAATTCGCCGCCATCATATTTCAAATCCATCTGGATGGGTTTAATTCGCGGCAATAATTCGGCACCTTTGACCAAATAGGCTAAATAACCAAAAATCGTTTTTAAATCTGAAGGCACATCGTAAGTCAGTTCAGTTAGTAAGCCACCAGCGGCAATGTTAATGAAGTAATTATCGCCAGCTTTGCCAATATCCATGTGAATGGTTTGCTTCTTAAATACCATCTTGGCGGCTTCAACTGGATCCTCACGGGGAATATGCAAAGCACGGGCATAATCATTCGTTGTACCGGCAGGGATGATCGCCATCTTTGGTCGTTTCTTCAATGGGGCAATCCCATTGACAACCTCATTGATCGTTCCGTCTCCACCAGCCGCAACAATTAACTCGAACCCTTCTTCAGCGGCTCGGCGAGCTTCATTTTTGGCGGAATCCTTAGCAGCAGTGGTGGCGTATGCACTGGTTTCATAACCAGCCTGTTCAAACACATCCAAAATATCCACCATCTTCTGCTTGAGGATTTCTCTTCCAGAAGTTGGGTTATAGATGACTCTTGCCCGTTTTCGCATAATAATCCTGACTTTCCTATTTACTCATTGATTCTTTCAACATTTTGTTTACAACTTGAGGGTTAGCTTTGCCATGAGTTTGTTTCATGATCTGACCAACTAAGAAACCGATTGCACGATCTTTACCATTATGAAAATCTTCAACAGATTGTGGGTTGGCTGCCACAACATCGTCTACGATTGGTTGGAGCTTAGCGGGATCTGATAATTGAACCATGCCCTTTTCTTCAACGAATGCCTTGGGATCGTCTCCCTTGGTAATGGCTTTGAAGACTTTTTTGGCCATCTTCGACGAAATTGTACCATCGGTGATCAGTTTAACCATCGTTGCAAGATGGTCAGGGGTAATCTTGGTGTTTTGAAGGTCAACCTGATTATCATTTAGGTAGGCATTAACGTCACCTTGTAGATAGTTGGCAGCCAGCTTTGCATCGGCCCCAGCCTTAATCATGGCATCGTAGAAATCAGACATTTCTTTGGTCTGGGTAATAACCATTGCATCGTAGTCTGTAATGCCTAATTCATTGACGTAATGCTCACGACGCTTGGCAGGTGGCTCTGGAAGTTCCTTATTGATTTGGTCAATCCAATCTTGGGAAATTTCCAAAACTGGTAGGTCTGGTTCTGGGAAGTAACGATAATCATCGGAACCTTCCTTAACCCGCATCAACTCGGTTTTACCCGTCGTTTCATCAAATCGACGAGTTTCTTGTTGGATCACGCCACCAGACATCAACACCCGTTGTTGACGTTGCTCCTCGTATTCCAGACTCTTACGGACGTAGTTAAATGAGTTAATGTTCTTCATTTCAACTTTGGTACCATATTCCTTCTGGCCAAGTGGTCTGATCGAAATGTTGGTATCAACCCGCATGGAACCTTCTTCCATTTTGACATCAGAAATGCCGGTAAACTGAACAATTTGCCGTAATTGTTCCAGATAAGCATATGCTTCATCTGGAGATTCAATATCAGGCTTGGAAACAATTTCAATTAGTGGGGTTCCCTGACGGTTTAAGTCGACATAAGAATGTTCAACAGCATGGGTATTCTTCCCCGCATCCTCTTCGATATGCATCTCAGCAATCCCGATTTTCTTCTTTTTACCATCTACTTCGATTTCAACCCAGCCGTCATGGGCAATGGGCGTTTCGGATTGGGTAATCTGGTAAGCCTTTGGGTTATCAGGATAAAAGTAGTTCTTTCGGTCGAAATGAGGCTTGGGTTCGATTTGAGCATGTAGCGCTAATCCGGCCATAATGCCGTCATGAACAACCCCTTTGTTAGTGGTTGGCAAGACACCAGGATAACCCCAGTCAATCACGTTAGTGTTGGCATTTGGCGTATCACCAAATTCTACGGGAGAAGGACTAAAAATTTTGGAGTTCGTTTTTAACTCAACGTGCACTTCAAGCCCAATTGTTGTTTGAAAATTCATTAGTTAGTTCCTCCCATCTTTGGTGTTTGCTGATTAAAGTCAGTATCTTGTTCGAAAGCATTCCCAGCTTGATAAACGCTTAGTTCATCATATGGTCGACCGATTAGTTGAACACCTACTGGCAAGCCATTTGAAAAACCAGCTGGGATCGACATTCCTGGCAGACCAGCCAAGTTCACTGGCAATGTCAACACATCGTTCATATACATTGTCATTGGATCAGAAACATCTTCACCGATGCCATATGCCGGGGTTGGGGCAGTTGGTGCCAAGATCAAATCAAAGTCTTTGAATACTTTGGCAAAATCATTGTTCATCAATGTCCGAACCTGAGCAGCTTTCTTAAAGTAGGCGTCATAGAAGCCGGCAGACAACGAGAAAGTTCCTAACATAATTCGGCGTTTAACTTCATCGCCAAATCCTTCAGACCGCGACTTTACATAGAGATCCTCGAGGTTCTTAACATCTTTAGCCCGACGACCGTAACGAATGCCATCAAATCGCTGAAGGTTTGAAGATGCTTCAGATGAGGAAATAATGTAATAAGCCGCAACCCCATACTTAGTATGAGGTAACGAAACTTCTTCAACAGTGGCCCCGAGTTTTCT
The DNA here is from genome assembly GCF_030361045.1 of Lentilactobacillus sp. TOM.63. Lineage (NCBI taxonomy): Bacteria > Bacillati > Bacillota > Bacilli > Lactobacillales > Lactobacillaceae > Lentilactobacillus > Lentilactobacillus sp. TOM.63. The sequence continues at coordinate 33,664 of NZ_JAUCAP010000017.1, read as the reverse complement.
AAATTCATCGGCAGCGTCCAATACTGTTTGCTTCACATCATCATCAAGTCCTTGGGACATGAATTCAGTTGGAATTCCAATTCTCATCCCCTTAACACCGTTATTCAAGGTGCTGGTAAAATCAGGAACTTCCTTAGTTGATGAAGTTAAATCATGTTGGTCATGACCCGCAATTGCGTTCAAAACGGTCGCGTTGTCCTGAACATTTCGAGTAATTGGGCCGATTTGATCCAAACTTGAACCAAAGGCAATTAAGCCCCAACGAGAAACCCGGCCATAGGTTGGCTTCATTCCAACCACTCCGTTAAACGAGGCTGGTTGGCGAATTGAACCACCCGTATCAGATCCAAGCGCCACCAGAACTTCACCAGCGGCAACCGCGGCAGCTGAGCCACCTGATGAACCACCAGGCACTTTGGTCGTGTCCCATGGATTGTGTGTGACTTTGAAGGCAGAGTTCTCAGTTGAACCCCCCATTGCAAATTCATCCATGTTAGTCTTTCCTAATGTCACCGTGCCAAAGCTCTTGAGCTTTTCAACAGCAGTTGCATCAAACATTGGCGTGAAGTTTTCCAAAATTTTGGAAGCAGCTGTCGTCTTCATCCCTTTAGTCAACATATTATCCTTGATGGCAACAGGAATACCAGACAAGCCGTTATCAGCATCAATCCCATTCTGATCGATTTGTTCAGCGTCTTTTACGGCACTAGCTTCATCAACCGTTAAGAACGCCTTAATCTCACCATCAACTGCTTGGATATTGTTCAAGGTTTCTTGGGTCAGATCTTTAGCGGAGATTTCTTTGGTGACTAATTTCTCGTGGATACTGGTTAAGGATTCGTTGAAATAATTCATTACTCATTTTCCCCACTTTCATCGATAATCGTAGGAGTTCGAATGTAGCCATCCTGAGTATCAGGGGCATTATCCAATAATGCTTGTTGTTGGTGCCAATCTTCGGCAACGTCTTCTCTCATAACATTAACTTGGTCAGTGACACTACTTGTCGGTTCGACACCCTCGGTATCAACTTCACTGAGTGTTTCAAATAAACCGATAATCTTATCTAATTGGGTTGTAAAATATGGTAACTGGTCATCGTCAATCTTGAGCTTTGCTAGGCCAGCAACGTGTTTCACTTGATCTTCAGAGATCTTTTCAGTCATCGAAATCCTTCTCTCTTCTGAATTACTTAATTTAATCACAACAATAATTTTACCATATAACGACCATCATTTTTGTAAAATTAATAACTATTGAAAATATGAGCTGAAAACTTCTTCTCGTTGGCTTTTCGGCTCAAGAAACTTTGGATACCCTCCGTCGACTGAACCGTAATGTCAATTGGTGCGTTGGCCGGCAAGTATTTCTGGGCGGCTCCTTGAATGTACTGAGTGAAACTAATAATTTCAGTCTGGCTGTAAAATTGGGTGGTAATATTGACATTCATGCCACTCAACGAGCCGTCGGTGTACTGAGCCTGAGCAGTCACCCCACTCAGGTTCGGGAAGAATCCTTGAATGGTTGATTTGAAATTATCAAAAGAATCTTCATCGTTGGTGCTGGGACCCTTTTTGTTTGATTGGAGTGGAAAGACATAATTCTTTTGGTTTACTTTTGTCCACTTGCTAATCTTCGTCTCCGAATCGTCATTCAGGGAATAGGCAAAGAAGTTCCCGCCAACGAGACTATCATCAGATGCCGACTTATAAAGCGCAATAATGATCGGAATGTTCTTCAAGGCCTTCTTCTTCCGCAATCTTTGAAGGACTTGGTTAGCAATTGCCTTGCCATGCTTTTTAACCTCGGCATTGGAGATGTTGGTCTGATATGTCGGCCCATATTGAGTCTTCTTGTAATAATCCACCGAGTTAATCGCCAAGCCAACGGTCATCGCGGATAACTTGAGTGACTTCCCATTTTGAACCATAAAGTCCTGTTCATCAATTTGGGAAAGGTAAATGGGTGTCCGCCCAGTCGGCGTGGTGGATTTGACTTTTTCGGGATTAAGGCCGGTTGGGTTCGATTTGGATTTGCGATCCAGCCAATTTTCCACCTGGTCAGTTGAAAGGTACTGGCCTTCTTGGAAAACATACTTTTTAGTTGAAAATTCCTTCTTGGAAATATTCAGCAAGCCATTCTCAAATCCCTTGATATTAAATTGGTTGGATTCTTGGGACACGCTAACGCCCCTTGATTTACTGGTCCGGTAACGACCATTTTTGATGACCCCTTGATAATAATTATCGTTGGTTTGACCGGTTAATTGCGTCTTGGTCTTTGAACCATTCGAGCTGTTGGTGTCACTTGACAGATTATCAACACTGCCACACGCCGCTAACATGAACCCGGATAGGATAATCGAGATGCCAACAATTGCTTTTTTTAACATTGATTCTCCTCCACTGTTACTTCTCATTTGCCATCGCCTCACGGAAGTAGGCTTCATCCCACGTTTCAATTCCTAGATTTTTGGCTTTATCATATTTACTGCCAGGATCTTCACCAACAACCACGATATCAGTTTTCTTTGATACAGAGCCGCTAACGGTGGCACCATGGTCTTCAAGCCATTGAGTGGCATCAGGACGGGTGATTTCTTGAAGTTTACCAGTTAATACAAACTTCTTTCCAGTAAAGAAGGAACCGCTCTGGACCAGCTGTTCATCACTCACACCGAGATAGTCCATATTTACCCCAACCTGTTTCAGCTGTTGAATCAGCTCTTTTGACTCCGGCATTGAAAAATAGGTCACGACACTGTCAGCAATGATCATTCCCATTGTATCAATTTCCGCAATCTCTTGCGCGGAAGCAGCCATCAATTTATCAATATTTTTAAAACGCTGTGAAATTAAACGAGCTGCCTTAATCCCAACATGGCGAATTCCTAAACCATAGAGCAGTCGTTCACAAGAATTGCCCCGGCTGTTCTCAATGGCTGCAAGAAGATTACCCGCAGATTTTTCACCAAATTTATCCAAAGTCAACAATTGGTCAAAAGTCAGTTCATATAACCCAGCAACATCATTTAACATATGCTTATCAAATAACTGAGCAATGATCTTTGGACCAAGGCCGTCGATATTCATGGCGTCCCGCGAAGCAAAATGGGTTAACCCTTCCTGAAGTTGAGCGGGACACTTGGGATTAATGCACCGCAATGCAACTTCTTCATCTAAATGAACCAACTCGGAGCCACACGATGGACACTTAGTCGGGATTGAGTAAGGCTGGCTTTCTTTGGGCCGCTTTTCAGCAATATATTGCGAAATCTCAGGAATAATATCGCCAGCCTTATGGAGCTTAACAGTATCGCCGACGCGGATATCCTTCTCCTGTAGATAATCGGGATTATGTAAGGAAGCCCGACCAACTGTCGATCCTGCTAAGGTCACGGGATCCATCACTGCAGTTGGGGTCACTACCCCCGTACGTCCAACTGTCCAGACAATTTCTCGGACAACCGTTTGGACTTCTTCAGGTGGGAACTTGAACGCAATTGCCCAACGAGGGACCTTTACTGTTGCACCCAAAGACCGTTGAAGTGGCAGTGAATTGACTTTAATGACAATCCCATCAATTCCGTATGGAAGTCCGTCGCGAAGTTGCTGATATTGATCAACATAGGCATCAATCGCATTCATTGAATGAGCAACCCGGTACGTGGGATTGATCGTAAAACCCAATGCCTTTAATTCTTCCAGCAGACCACTTTGAGTATCCGTTTCCAGGTCATCATAATCCGCAACGTTATACATAAATGTGCTCAATTTCCGGCGAGCAGTTACCCTAGGATCCAGTTGTCGCAAACTACCAGCAGCCGCGTTCCTTGGGTTGGCAAATGGTTCAAGACCATTATTCTGCCGTTCCTCATTCAATGAAGCAAATGAAGACTTGGGCATGTAACATTCACCACGAACCTCGATATTGATTGGCCGCGTAAGCTTACGTGGAATCGATTTGATCGTCTTTAAATTTCGCGTAATATCTTCTCCGATCTGCCCATTCCCACGAGTTGAACCCTGAACCAAAATTCCATTTTCATATCGCAATGAAATTGCCAAACCATCAATTTTCAATTCGCAATTGTAATTAAACGGCACGGAATCAGAGTCCGTCAGGCGGTCAACAAAATCCCCGAGCTCACCTTTTGAGAAAACGTCCCCAAGTGAAAGCATTGGAATCTCATGGGGCACTTTTGTAAATCCGGGTAGTGTGTGATCACCAACTTTTTGGGTCGGCGAATCCGGCGTTACAATGTTGGGAAATTGCTTTTCCAGTTCAACCAACCGTTCATAAGTTTGATCATAGACAGAATCCTCAACGCTGGGAGAATCGTAGGTGTAATATTCATCGGACCATTTATTTAGTTTTGCTCGAAGATTGGCTGCTTCTTCTGCGGCCTGTTGCTCACTGATTTTTTCAAGAGCCACGATAACACCTTCTGTTATTTAATTTCTAATAGCTATTCCTGTTTTTTGATTGGGGCAAAAGCAGCTAATAATCGCTTAATTCCCTGTTCCTGAAAGGCAATATCTAATTCCATGTCCTCGCCAGTTCCAGAAACCTTAACAACCGTGCCGGTTCCCCAGGCTTTGTGGGAAACTTTGTCACCAACTTCCCAAGCTTTCCTATCAGCACCAGTTCCCTTAGGCTTTTCAACTATCTGATCTGGACGGTGGTAAGTGGTTGCGGTTGCCCGCCGAGTTCGCCGGTCAAATGGCGTGGTCAATGGCGTTTCGGACTGCTGTTGATTGTCGTAATGAATTAATTCGGGCTTAATTTCATTCACAAATCTGGATTCCGGATTATTCTGTCGGCGACCATAAAGCATTCTGGAGTAGGCATTAGTGATATAGAGCTTTTCCTTAGCCCGGGTAATGCCAACGTATGCCAGCCGCCGTTCTTCTTGGAGCTCAGATTCATCTGCAGCCGCTCTGGCAAGTGGGAAAAGCCCTTCCTCCATCCCCATCAAAAAGACAACTGGGAATTCCAACCCTTTGGCCGCATGCAATGTCATTAAAGTCACTTGAGAATTATCATCTTCCAGATCATCCTGATCAGAAACTAACGCTAAATCACTGAGAAAGTTGACCAAGTTATCTTGACCGGTTTCTTCTGAGTTGGCTTCATCATATTTTTGAGTAACTGAAATAAATTCTTCCAAGTTTTCAAGCCGAGTTTGAGCTTCAAGTGATTTCGAGGCCTTTAAGGTACTCAGGTAACCACTCTTATCCAACAGTTCTTCTGTTAATTCGGTAATGGACAGCTGATCCATTTTGGCATAAATCTGACTGATCATTTGTTCGAATGCGGCAATTGAGTTTTTCGCCCGAGATGAAATTTCATTTGCCAGATCCACACTCTTGGCTGCATCTAATAGGCTCCACCCGTGGTCATTGGCGAAGAGCCGTAACTTTTCAATGCTGGTAACGCCGATTCCTCGCTTAGGTTCGTTAATCACCCGTTCGAAACTCATGGAGTCGTTAGGGTTACCCAACAACGTCAAATATGACAAAATATCTCGAATTTCTTTTCGGTCATAGAATTTATGGCCCCCAACCATCGTGTAAGGGATGTTGGATTTAAGGAGCGTTTCTTCAATCACTCGAGACTGAGCATTGGTTCGATACAAAATCGCAAAGCTGCCATAGTTGTGCTTTGGCTTTTTCATTTCCTCTTGAATCTTAGCCACAACGTAGCGGGCCTCATCATTTTCGGTTTGACCACGATAATATGAAATTTGGTCGCCCTTTTCATTTTCAGTCCAAAGATTTTTGTCGGCTCGATTATCATTGTGAGCAATGACTGAGTTAGCAGCATCCAGCACCGTTTTGGTTGAGCGATAATTCTGCTCCAACAACGTCACGTGAGCATTAGGATAGTCCTTCTTGAAGTCCAAAATATTTTGCATATTGGCACCCCGCCAACCATAAATACTTTGGTCAGCATCCCCAACAACACAAATATTCTGATTCTTCTGGGCTAACGTGTTCACCAGCTTATACTGTGCCTCATTGGTATCCTGATATTCATCGACATGAATATAGTGAAATTTATCCTGATAATATTCCAAAACATCCTGATGTTGCTCAAATAACTGAATGGTAATCATAATTAAGTCATCAAAGTCCAATGATTCATTTTGACGTAACTCAGCCTGGTAGCGTTCATATACATCAGCCACAATCTGATCAAATGCACTCACTGCCTGAGCTTTATACTGTTTTGGTGTCAATAAATCATTTTTAGCATTTGAGATCGATGACAGAATGGAACGCGGGTCAAATTTTTTGGGATCGATGTTCAAGTCCCTTAATACTCGTTTCACAAGGGTTCGTTGCTCACTGGTATCAGCAATCGTGAACGCCCGATTGTACCCTAACAGATCAATGTTACGCCGTAAAATCCGCACACAGAGGGCGTGAAATGTTGAAACCCATACATCATTGCCACTGTCATCCAACAGCTTAGCAACCCGCTCACGCATTTCTTTAGCAGCTTTGTTTGTAAAAGTGATTGCCAAAATATGCCATGGCATCACATGATTATGTTCAATTATGTACGCAATCCGGTGGGTCAAAACTCGAGTCTTGCCACTACCAGCCCCCGCCATAATTAACACTGGTCCTTCGGTATGGACAACTGCATCCTTTTGATCCTTATTTAAACCGTCTAATAAATTTTCTTCAGCCACTAAAAATTTCATCCTCTCACATTTATCCTGTCAATTATACCAAAAAATACCAGCTTTTGCTCCTAGCTTAAATCATTCATAAACATCAATAAATGAGTGTTTAGAAGTGAAAGAATCAACCATTCCAAAGGTTCGGAACAATTGATTCTTTTGATTGTTTTGATAAATTAATTAGAACACCCAGTTATTTTTTTAAATACTTATCTTTATAATCAATATCGGGCCAAATTCCGGTTGCTTCCAACTGCATCAGTGTGTCTGGCAACGATTGAGTAGGGATTAAGACATTTCCGACTGCTTGATCATCATCGCTTACCTGATTATCGTAAATTGTAAAGTGCCAGTTTCCTTTTATGACCCATTGCGTTTTGATCCGCTGATAATCCTTTTTTCTGATGGTTTGGTAAACCGTCGGCGTAGCAGTAATTATTTTTGCCAGTGGTAAGCCAACAATTGCACGAATATGTTGTTCAAACTCGTTCACATTAGCTGCATAATCAAACACGAATCCGGCTGGGCTCAATAATGGCGCCACCCGACTCACATAAATTGACCCACTTTTTGCTAAGAATAAACTCACTTCGACAGTGCCAACGTAATCCAGATTATTCGTGATCTCTTTTGTAATGCGTTTCATTTCCTTCTCAACGCTAGGGTCTAGCTTGGAAGCAGTAAATGCTGTCATCAACTGATTATTCTTATATACAACTTCCACAACCGGGAAAATTTCTTGGTCCCCTGCTTCGGTCCGGGTCACAATGACAGAATAATCGATATCGTGCTCAACGTACGACTCAAGAATATAGGTACCAGCATCCAGAAAGCCAGAAGCCAGGACAATATCAGCTTGATTCTTAATTAACAATTCTTTGCCGTTCAACAGGCCCCGCTGAATTGGCTTTAAAATTGCTGGATAACCGATAGAATTAATTGCTTGGTAAATGTCCTCTAGAGTGACGATCGTTGAATAAGGCACCATGTTGATATTCAACGTTTCAAAAAAGCTCCGCTCAATCAATCGGTCTTGAATGATATCCAGCAAGCCGTCGCTTTGAGGAACTGACGTAAATTCCGAAATGTAGCGGATAATGTCCGAATCAATGAAGTCGTTATCATACATCACAACGTCACAACGCTCCGCAAACATCTTCAACGTCTGTTTATCATCGATTGGCCCGATATATTTATAATCGGCAAGTTGCATTGCTTTACTATCTTCATTTGAACTATACATTCCGATATTAAAGCCCATTCTTTTTGCGGTCATCAATAAAACGGGTGTGCTTGGACCTTCGCCTAAAATACCAATTGTTTGACCTGGATAGAGAACATTTGCTTTTGCCAATTATTTCACTACTTTCATCCAATTATTATCAACAACTTGTTGATTCTTTCATAACCTATTATTCCACAAAAGTAACCTTTTGGTTATCTAATGAAGCAATTCGGGCGAGTGATTCTAATCGAACCCCTGTCTTTTCAATCATTGAGCGCCCCTTTTGGAAGCTCTTTTCGATGACGATTCCCACACCGGCAACGTCAACTTTGGCAACTTTGGCAATTTCCAATAAACCTTGAACAGCTTGGCCATTTGCCAGAAAGTCATCGATTATCAAAACCCGATCCTCTGGACTCAAAAATCGTTTGTCTACACTGATATCGTTGCTGACCTGTTTCGTGTATGAATAAACATTGGCTGTATAAAGATTATCAGTCAAAGTTAAGCTTTTGTGCTTCCGAGCAAAGATGAGGGGAACCCCAATATGAAATGCGGTCATTAACGCGGGGGCAATCCCTGATGATTCAACGGTAATGACTTTTGTGATCTTTTCATCCTCGAAGAGCTTTGCAAACTCCTCGCCGATCTGATCCATCAATTTTGTATCAACTTGATGATTTAAAAAGTTATCCACTTTCAATACGTTGCCTGGTAAAACTGTGCCATCCTCAACAATTCGCTGCTTAAGTAAATCCATTACAAAATTCCTTTCTAATCATCATACTGATATAGCTTATATTTTTTAATAATTGAAACCAATTTTTTAGTATAAGTTGGATCGGTTGCATAACCGTCCCGTTGTAATCCATCCGCGGCCTGCAGATAATTTCTGGCGTTAATGACATCCTGATACTGACTATTATTCCATTTGGTCCCATATGCCAGCAACCGGGCATGACCAGTCAATGAATCATTCCAACTCTGATACACTTCAAAATGCGCTTTGACGGTCACGTACCGGCCATTCACAAACTCCTGGGTATCTAAATAAACCGAATTAGTACTTGAACTTTGTGCCTTAACACCGAATAAATTATGATACTTGCTTGCCAGCTTGCTGGAACCCCAATCCGACTCTAAAATCGCCTGAGCAAGCGTGATGCTAGGCAACACATTGTACTCACCCTGCAGTCGCTGAGCCTGGGGAGCAAGCTTCGTAATGAACTTTCGATGTTCGATGGCGATTTGATTTGTAGCATTATCAACCTGATTTGAATTGGAATAACCATTTGACAACGCTCGAAATCCTAGAATGACCATTAACCCAAAGAAGATCAAAACGAGCATGACAATCGTATTGGATTTTCTCACTCGACGCCGGCGCCGTTTCCCATATTTAGCCAACACAACCTCAAACTTTCTGACTTTAGCATTAATTCTAACGATAAATGACAATAAAGACAATTAATATTTAACAATTTTTAATATACAAAAGGTGACATAATTGACAAATCTACTAATATCAGTTATGTTATCACTTGACACTTAATTATGGAGATGGAAACCAATGGCTAAAAACACCGAAGTATCAGAAGCACAATCTAAGTTCCACGTTGGTGATGAGGTTTCATTCAAGATCGAAAAGAAAACTTTTAAAGGCTATGTTGATAAGAGTTATACCAACTCATTCCTAATCACATTTGAATCTGATGATCCTGAAATTATTGATAAGTACCACAAGAAAGTGGTTATCAATAATCGTCATCTAAAAATGATCAAGGCTGCCCCACGGGTTGAAGAAGATCCTGAAGACGACGAAGAAGATTCTGAGAAGGCAACCAAGAAACCCAACAAGAAATGATGATTGAAGAGGCTGTGGCAAAACATTTTGTTTTGTTGCAGCCTCCTTTTTGTCTTCACACCTTTTTAGGAATGAACCTGATTACTCACTGTCGGCGTTTAATGGCCCGGCTCAACGGAACAGCAATTAACGGGGTCACAATTCCACTAAAAATCGCTTCCGGGACACCATTCGTTCCAACAACGCCAATCAAATACGGGAGTAACTTTTCCATATTAATCTGATACAGCTGAGGCGCCTTTGCTTTATAAAAGACATAAATCAGCCCTAAAACCAAAACCGTATTTGTGATTGATCCTAAAATAGCCGCAATCGAAACGCTTAACGATTGATTTTTGAACCGTTTTCTTAACGCCGTATACGCCCAGCCCGCCACCAAACCAATCATAATTCTTGGGAAAACCGAAACAATCGGGTTAACAAATACAATTGTCGCTAACGGACTGGTTGGCCAGATGTAGGCCCGAACAAACGTAATCAAGCCCCAGACACCGCCAATAATTGCCCCATCTGTCGTTCCTAAGAGGATAGTCGCAATGACAACCGTCGTCGGGATAATCGTAATGCTTAAGGGGCCAATTGGAATATATCCAATCAACGGGATCGACGTCTGAAGAATGATAATTGCAATAAACATCGCCAATAAATTAAGCCTCAAAGTGTTCTTTGTTTTTGGCATGGTTCCGCTCCTTTAAATTTATTGCATTTATTATACAATAACAAGTTTCATTCTAGTAGATTGGCGACGCTTAAAGTCGTTTGAGAACAAAGTTTAACATAAACTTCAGATTACAAAAAAACACTTCCAATGAGAAGTGTTTTGAAAGTAACAATTTGAATTTTAACGCTTTGAGAATTGTGAGGCCTTACGAGCTTTCTTAAGACCTGGCTTCTTACGTTCCTTCATACGAGCGTCACGGGTTAATAATCCTGCACGCTTCAAAGGTCCACGGAAATCTGGGTCAACTGCGAGTAATGCACGTGCAATACCATGACGTGTTGCGCCAGCTTGACCAGAGAATCCACCACCATTAACGTTAACTAAGGTATCATAGTTACCTAAAGTTTCAGTAACATTAAATGGTTGCACAACAACTTCACGTAAGTTAGCAAAAGGAATATAATCTTCGATTGCCTTGTCATTCATGATAATTTTTCCAGTTCCTGGTACCAAACGTACCCGAGCAACTGAATCTTTACGACGGCCTGTGCCGCTATATTGTACTTGAGCCAATGCGAGTTCCTCCTTAAATTAGGTTAGTGATGTCAAATGCTTCCGGCTTTTGAGCTTGGTGATCATGTTCAGGACCTGCATAGACATGTAACTTCAAACCAATTTTATGACCTAATGTTCCATGAGGAAGCATTCCTTTGACTGAATTTTCGATCAATTTTTCTGGGTTCTTCTCACGAAATTCTCCAGCTGATTTTTGCTTCAAGCCGCCAATAAAGCGTGAGTGATGATAATAGATCTTTCGAGTATCCTTATGACCAGTCAATTTCACTTTACTTGCGTTAATTACGATTACATTGTCCCCTGTATCGACATTAGGGGTAAAAGTAGGCTTATTCTTGCCTCGTAGAATTGATGCGACTACTGATGAAAGACGTCCTAAAGAAACGCTATCTGCATCAACAACGTACCATTTACGTTCTACTTCACCAGGTTTTGCCATATATGTTGTACGCACGTTATATTCCTCCATGTTCCTGTGTTTGTTCGACACCAAATAAGATTCCGGGGCTTATCGTGGGGCAAACAATACCAACTAACATAATACAAATTATTCCACTAAAAGTCAATCAGTTTTGTAATTATCGGGGCCGAGTGGATAATTTTGTTGGGTGAGCTGGATCTTCACCCTCGTAGTAAACCTTTTTAAGATATAAACCAGAGGCGGGCATCGTTAGCCGTGCCTGGTTTCGATCTTTGACCTCGTATAAGCGCCGTATATCATGTTCAGGGCGTCTATTCGATCCGATCTCGACAATTACCCCAACCATGATCCGAACCATGTTATAGAGGAAGCCATTGCCGTAAAACTCTAACTGAAGTTCATTGGCAGCCTCATCCAGTTTGCCGGTTGCTTCATAAATCGATCGAACATTGGATTTGGCAGTCGAGCCAGAGGCAACAAAACTAGAAAAATCATGTTCGCCAAGGAAATCAGGTAATGCTTCGGTGACCCGGTTAAAATCAATTGGAAACTTCCAGTGACCCGTATAGTTACGTTTAAACGGATCCGAAAATTCGCCTAAATCCACTCGATAAAAATATCGTTTACCGGATACATCATAGCGGGCGTGAAAATCCGACGCTACCTTTTCGACTTTCATAATTTCCATATCCAGTGGCAACATGCTGTTTAACCCACGGTAAATAGCCTCAGTCGGCAGATTATATGGAAAATCAAAGTGAATAACCTGACCAAATGCATGAACGCCTGAGTCAGTTCGTCCAGATCCATAGACCACAATTGGCGGATCAGGATTTTTAGCCATTAAATTCACTTGTTTTGTCAATACCCCTTCAATTGTTCGTTTGCCAGGCTGCCTTTGAAAACCACTAAAAAGCGTGCCATCGTACTTGACCGTTACTTTATAACGGATGATCATCACCCCAACTATTTTCGTAGATATAATACTAACCCGCCAACCAGCAGAAAAACGAGCCAACTAACCGTGTCCTTTAACTGCCACCGATAAATTCGATACTTACTCCTGTGTTCGCTATCCGAAAATCCTCTAGCTTCCATTGCCGTTGACAGATTCTCCGCGTGATTGATCGCCCCAGTAAATAACGGGACTAATAGCGGAACGGCTGCTTGGACTCGATGCTTTAAGCTTCCTGAACCAAAATCAACGCCACGCGACCGCTGAGCGTTCAGAATTGTTTCCATTTCATCCATCAATGTTGGCACAAACCGTAAGGCAATCGACAGCATGAGCGCCAGCGTATCAACAGGAAACTTTACTTTCTTGAGTGGCTTTAACACTGTCTGCACCCCATCCGCAATTGCCAATGGAGTTGTCGTTAACGTTAAAACGGTGGAAATCATAATGATCAGCAAAAAGCGGATAAAAATAAAGCCACCGTTAATCAAGCTTAAATTTGTGACCGAAAATGGTCCCCATTTCCAGAGAACTGTTCCACCAGCACTAAACAGAATTTGGAGGGCGACAGTAAAAATAATCAACCAAACCAACGGCCGGATTCCTTTAAGAAAAAAGAGGATTGAAACGCCAGACAACAAAATCACAATTGCGATTAATACTGCTAAGGCAGCGTAAGAAGCCAAGTTATTAGCAAAAAATATCACAATCACAAAATAAAAGCTCAACATCAGTTTTGACTGCGGGCTCATTTGATGAACCCAGGAATTTCCTGGTAAATATCTGCCAAATAAGAAATTACTCATCCGTATCCGCTCCTTCAGCCACCAATTGCGAAATTTTAATGGCGAGCTGATCAATTGTCAGTGGTAATTTGCCGACTGGAACACCTGCATCAACCAATTTTTGGGCAAATTTCGCACTGCTAGGTAAATTAAGTTGCATTTTATAAACCCATCCCGGATCAGCAAAGATTTCGGCAGCTGTACCGGTTTTGACAATTTTTCCTTCGTCCATCACAACGACCTGAGAAGCGTAGTTCACCACATCATCCATTTGATGGGTCACCAAAATGATCGTCATTTGATCTTCGTCATGCAATTGTTGGGCCAAATCCATAATCTCTTTATGACCCCGAGGATCTAACCCGGCAGTCGGTTCGTCAAGAATGAGAATTTCCGGCTTCATAGCAAGGACTCCAGCGATTGCCACCCGCCTCATTTGACCTCCAGACAGATCAAAAGGCGATTTTTCAGCCAAAGATTGATCCAAACCAACAAGCTTCATCGCCGATTTGGCTGCCTGCTGGGCATCAGCATCACTAACACCGTAGTTTTTAGGGCCAAACATGATATCTTTAATAACCGTTTCCTCAAAAAGTTGTTTTTCAGGGAATTGAAAAACCATGCCAACATGTTGACGAAATGCTTTAAGATTCTTGTTTGTCGTAGCTGGTGTAATTACCCTACCAAGTACTTGAACGCTTCCTTTGGTAGGCTTTAGCAAGGCATTGATATGCTGAACGAGGGTCGATTTGCCACTTCCAGTATGACCGATGATAGCCGTAAATGAATTGTTCGGAATGACCAATGAAACATCAGCCAACGCATTTTGTGCATACGGGGTATTTGCTTGGTATGTGTGGGTTACTTGTTCGAAACTAATTGCTTTATCCATGCTATTAACCTCTCGCTATCAAGATATTGCTGATTCAGGTTGACACCTTTTCTTTTTAAGGCTGCAATGAGTTGAGATGTGTATGGGGCATCTAACCCAATTTGTGCCAATTGTTCAGTATTCGAAAATATCTTATCTGGAACATCTTCATCAATTTTTTTGCCGTGATTAATCACCACAACCCGGTCCGCACCAGCAGCTTCGTCAATATCGTGGGTAATTGAGATAACCGTTAAATGATTTTTTGCTTTGATCTCACGCACCAGATTCAAAATATCTTGTCGCCCTCGCGGATCTAACATACTGGTTGCTTCATCAAGAATAATTATTTGGGGACTCAAAGCAACAATTCCGGCAATTGCGACTCGCTGCTTTTGCCCACCTGATAAGTTAGCGGGGATTCGATCTCTAAAATCCCACATATTCACATTTTTGAGACTGCTCTCAACAATATGATGCATTTGTTTCCGATCAACCTGACGATTTTCGAGTCCAAAGGCAACGTCATCTTCGACAGTGGCCCCGACAAACTGATCCTCTGGATTCTGAAAGACCATGCCAATTTTATTGCGAACATCAAGAATATTTTCGTCGTTCACTAATAAGCCGTCCACTATGATCTGCCCTTGTTTTAAAACATTCAAGCCATCAATCAGTCTTGCCAGCGTACTCTTGCCACTCCCATTTTGACCGATCAGCGCTAGCCATTCACCTTCGTGGACGTTCAGTGACAAATTATCAAATAGTAAAGGTTGGTCAGCATAATTAAATGAAATGTTTTTTACTTGAATGATATCTTTCATGGATAAATTCCTCATTTGAACGCGCAATAGATTGAATTTATGTACAAAAAAATCACTTACAGGAAATCAGTGCATGAGACGCGTCTCACATTCAAACTAGACTAGGAATAAGATCCACCATCATAACGTTCTATACCAATAACCTGAGTGATTCTCGTGAAAATATGTGATTGAATTAAAGACGATTAGTCAACCAATTCAAGGATAACCATTGGAGCACCGTCACCGCGACGAGGCATAGTCTTTAAGATTCTAGTGTAACCACCATTACGATCAGCATACTTAGTAGCTAAGTCGCCGAATACTTTTTGCAAAGCAGTAGTAACGGTAATATCATCACCATCTTCTTTAACATCTGCAACAACATCCCGAATGAATGCGGCAGCTTGTCGACGAGCGTGTAAATCACCGCGCTTACCAAGTGAAATCATCTTATCGGTAGTTGAACGAACTTCCTTGGCTTTAGCTTCAGTGGTCACAATCTGACCATGAATGATCAAGTCAGTTGTCAAATTCCGAAGCAATGAACGACGATGTTCGCTACTACGTTGTAATTTCCGATAACTCATAATTTAGATGTCCTCCTTTTTTATTTGTTAGTCTTCTTTACGAAGTGAAAGGCCTAATGCAGCTAATTTTTCTTTGACCTCTTCAAGTGACTTACGACCTAAGTTACGAACTTTCATCATGTCAGCTTCGGTCTTTTCAGTAAGTTCTTGAACAGTGTTAATGCCGGCACGTTTCAAACAATTGTATGAACGAACAGATAAGTCCAATTCCTCAATTGTCATTTCCAGCATCTTTTCCTTATGGGTCTCTTCTTTTTCAACCATGATTTCGGTATTTTTAGCTTCATCAGTCAAATCAACGAACATTTCAAGATGTTCAGTTAAAATTTTGGCTGCTAAACTAACGGCTTCACTTGGTGTGATTGAACCATCAGTCCAAACATCCAAAGTCAGCTTATCAAAATCATCACGTTGTCCAACCCGAGTGCTTTCAACTTGATAGTTGACACGTTCGATTGGGGTATAAATTGAATCGACCGGAAGCACTCCAATAGGCATCTCTGAACTACGCTTCTTGTTTTCAACAGCAGAAACATAGCCGCGACCCTTGTTGGCAGTTAATCGCATATGGAATGTAGCCCCATCAGCGACTGTAGCAATGTGCAAGTCAGGATTTAAGACCGTTACATCACTATCACCTTGAATATCACCGGCAGTAACATCAGCAGGACCAATGACGTCGATCTCTAGATTCTCTTCTTCATCTTCTGGCCCATCTAATTTCAAAGAAATTTTCTTAACATTCAAGATAATTTGAGTAACATCTTCAACTACTCCCTTAATAGTTGAAAATTCATGCAGAACATCATCAATCTGGATACTGGTAACAGCAGCCCCGGGGAGTGATGACAATAAAGTTCGTCGTAAAGAATTACCAAGGGTAGTTCCATAACCACGTTCCAGTGGCTCTACGACAACTTCACCGTAGTTCTTAGTCTCTTCTATCTTATGAATGTTAGGCTTTTCAAATTCAATCATTCTTATCATTAACCCCTTTCAAAACGCGTGAGTCTACATGCAAAATATCAATATACTCAAACAAAATAAACTTCACTATATTGAATGTCTCTAATTAAACTCGACGACGCTTTGGAGGACGAGATCCATTGTGAGGTACCGGAGTAACATCACGAATAGCAGTGACTTCCAAACCAGTAGCTTGAAGTGCACGAATAGCAGCTTCACGACCAGAACCTGGTCCTTTAACAGCTACTTCAACGGATTTCATTCCATGTTCCATTGAAGCCTTCGCAGCTGCTTCAGCAGCCATTTGAGCGGCAAATGGAGTTGACTTACGACTTCCACGGAAGCCCAATGCACCAGCTGATGACCAAGAAACAGCGTTTCCTTGGGCGTCAGTAATCATAACTAAAGTATTGTTGAAGGTTGAGTGAATATGTGCAATACCTGACGCAATATTCTTTTTAGCCCGGCGCTTGCGACTTGTCTTTTTGTTTACCATAAAAACAGATGACCTCCTTTATTTATTATTTTCTTCTGCCTGCGGCAACTTTGCTGCCTTTTCTAGTGCGGGCATTGTTCTTGGTATGTTGACCACGAACAGGCAAACCACGACGGTGACGCATTCCACGATATGAACCAATTTCTTGAAGACGCTTGATGTTCATACTTACTTCACGACGTAAGTCACCTTCAATTTTTAGATTACTAACGATCTCACGGATTTTGTCTTCTTGGTCTGGTGTTAAATCACGAACACGGACGTCTTCTGAGACACCTGCTTGAGCAAGAATCTTTTGGGAAGTCGTCGTGCCGATACCAAATATATATGTTAGTCCGATGACAATTCGCTTATCACGGGGTAAATCAATTCCGGCAATACGAGCCATTGAGCATACACCTCCTGTTTATGTTTATTTACCTTGGCGTTGTTTATGCTTTGGATTTGCTGAGCAAATAATCATTACTCGGCCTTTTCGTTTGATAACCTTACAATGTTCACACATTGGTTTTACTGATGGTCGTACTTTCATTTTTAATCCTCCTCGAAAAATGATGAAGACAAGAATTACTTAAATCGATAAGTGATTCTACCCTTACTCAGATCGTAAGGAGACATTTCAACAGTAACCTTGTCTCCAGGAAGGATCCGAATGTAATGCATCCGAATTTTCCCAGAAACATGAGCTAGAATTTCGTGTCCGTTTTCAAGTTCGACACGAAACATTGCGTTTGGCAATGTTTCAACCACTTTTCCTTCAACTTCAATAACATTATCTTTAGCCACTCAATAACACCTCCAATGTTAAATTTAGATTGAATTAAATAAATTAACTTGACAAACCTTTGATAGTCTACCACATTCAACATATTTCATCAATCTAATCGTCTCAACACCTTATGAATAGCAATTAAAGAGAGCTAAGAATTTTGTCAACATTTTGCCAAACATCGTCGATAGATTTACTGCCATCAACGTTGTGCATTAAATTGCGGTCTTTGTAATATGAAATCAATGGTGTATTCATCTTGATGTTAACTTGAAGTCGAGTCTTAACGGCCTCAGGCTTATCGTCTTCACGTTGATAGAATTCATGACCACCACAAACGTCGCAAGTTCCTGTAACCTTTGGCATATGATACAACTTATGATAAGTTGCACCACAATTCTTACAAATGAATCTGCCAGTTAACCGATCAGTTAACAGTTTAGGATCAACATCAATGTTAACAACCGCAGACAATGGCTTGCCTAAATCTTCTGTCATCTTAGCTAATGCATCCGCTTGCTCTAAAGTTCGTGGATAACCATCTAACAGAAAGCCAGGCTTGGTATCATCTTCGGCCAATCGTTCCTTAACAATTCCATTTGTCACTTCGTCTGGTACAAGGTTTCCCTTATCCGTATATTCTTTTGCTTTGAGTCCAAGAGGTGTTCTGTTAGAAATTGCTTCTCGAAACATATCACCAGTAGAAATATGCGGAATCTTATATTTATCAACAATATATTGTGCTTGAGTACCTTTACCTGCACCAGGCAATCCCATTAAAATTAAATTCAATGACATTCTGTAACTCCTCCTCGTTGATTAAAATCTTGCGATCAATTATTCATCAGTTGGCCGTGGTCCATGAATGAAACCAACATACTCACGTTTCATCATTAATCCACGAATTTGACGAATTGTTTCGATTGCAACACCAACAACGATTAGTAAACTAGTTCCACCAAGTCCGATTGATTCATCCAAATTCCAAAGATTTTGCGCAATTAACGGAATCAATGAAACAACTCCTAGGAACAAAGCACCAACAGTACTTAATTTCATCAACAGATCTGAAACATATGATTGGGTTTCATGTCCGGGCCAAACCCCAGGAATGTAACTTCCCTGTTTCTGCAAGTTCTCAGACAGTTTCTCTGGGTTAACCTGAACAAACGCATAGAAGAAAGTGAACATAATAATCAAAATGGTATAGAATGCGGCCCCGGTCGGTGTCTGCATATTAAACACATTATTTAATATTTGAAACCAAGCGGCGGTCGAATAGTTATTTGTAAATGCCATCAGAATTGTTTGTGGAGTTGCAATAAATGAACTTGCAAAAATAACTGGAATAACACCAGCAACGTTAACTTTCAAAGGAAGATAACTGCTGTCAGGTGATCCTGAAACTCTTCGAGTATATTGAATTGGTACTCGTCGCTCAGCCTGTTGGACCCAAGTGACGAATGTAACAATTACCAAAACAATAATTAGAAGGGCAATGGCAAACAAGATTGGTTGCCATAAATCAGAACCGGTGACTCCAACAAAATATTGTTGCCACAATGACTGTAATCCAACCGGAATTCGAGCAACAATACCAGCAAAGATGATCATGGAAATTCCATTTCCAATCCCTCGTTCGGTAATCATGTCACCCATCCATGTGGTTAACATTGTTCCACCTGTTAAAATCAAACCGATAATAACAAATGTTTTGATACTTGGGTTATTCACTAAGTTCAAACTACTTAATTGATTAAATCCAGCTGTAATTCCAACTGATTGGAAGAAAGCAAGGATAACCGTTAAGTAACGAGTATGTTGATTCAACTTTCGTCGACCAACCTCTCCTTGTTTTCCCCACTCAACGTATCTAGGAACAATATCCATTTGAAGTAATTGAATAATAATTTGAGCAGTGATGTACGGTGAAACTCCCATCGCAAAGATAGAATAGTTCGTGAGCCCCCCACCACTAAATGTATTCAAAATACTAACTAGTCCTGAAGAAGCAACCGATTGAAGTGCTTTCGCGTTAATACCGGGAACAGTTATGTATGCTCCTAGTCGGAATATTACCAAAACAAAAAGCGTAAAAAGGATTTTGTTTCTAATTTCTTTAACTTTGAACGCACTTGCCAAAGTCGAGAGCATTAAACCACCTCGATTTTACCGCCCGCATTTTCAATAACGGATTGTGCAGCTTTCGAAAATTTATTAGCCTTAACGGTTAATTTTTTAGTAAGTTCACCATCACCAAGAACCTTAATACCAGATTTGGCATTCTTAACGATTCCAGAAGTTTGAAGTAATTCAGGTGTTACTTTAGTACCATCATCGAAAGTTTCAAGTTTAGCAACATTAACAACTGCATATTCTTTACGGTTGATGTTGTTAAAACCACGCTTTGGAGTTCGACGATATAATGGCATTTGGCCACCTTCGAATCCTACACGAGTCTTTCCACGAGCTTTTTGTCCTTTTTGTCCACGACCAGCAGTCTTACCTTTACCTGCTGAACGACCGCGACCCTTACGAGTACGTAATGAACGAGAACCTTCTGCAGCCTTCAATTCATGCAATTTCATGAAATTGGCACCTCCTTACGAATTTATTTAGTCTTTAACTTGTTCAACTTCAATTAAGTGAGCGATTTGGAACAAAGCCCCACGAATAGATTCGTTATCTGGTTTGACAACGGTACTATTAACTCGGCCGAGGCCAAGTGCCTTCACAATTTTACGTTGCTTTGGGAGGCGGTGAGTTACGCTACGTTTTAAAGTAATTTTTAATTGAGCCATTTAAAACACCCTCCTTATTCAGCTAAATGTTGAGTTGAAACACCACGTAGAGCTGAAACTTCTTCAGCACTCTTCAATTCAGCCAAGCCCTGGAATGTTGCTCGGATAACGTTGATAGGAGTATTTGAACCCAATCGTTTACTAGTAACATCATCGACGCCAGCTAATTCCATCACGGAACG
Source organism: Lentilactobacillus sp. TOM.63 (assembly GCF_030361045.1). Classification (NCBI taxonomy): domain Bacteria; kingdom Bacillati; phylum Bacillota; class Bacilli; order Lactobacillales; family Lactobacillaceae; genus Lentilactobacillus; species Lentilactobacillus sp. TOM.63. The sequence goes on along the minus strand of NZ_JAUCAP010000017.1, from coordinate 13,008 downwards.
AACAGCGCCACCAGCTGCAACTCCAGAACCTTCTTCAGCGGGCTTCAACATAATACGGCCACCACCGAAAGTTCCTAAAACTTCGTGAGGAATTGTTGTACCAACAATCGGAACCTCAATCAAGTTTTTACGAGCTGCTTCAACTGCTTTACGAATTGCTTCAGGAACTTCTTGTGCTTTACCAGTTCCAAAACCAACATGTCCGTGCTTGTCTCCGACAACTACCAAAGCAGCGAAACGAAGACGACGTCCACCTTTAACAACTTTAGTGATCCGGTTGATTGATACAACGTTGTCTTCAAGCTCTACCTTTTCTGGATCAATAAATTTCTTCATGTGCGGTTATTCCTCCTTTATTAGAATTCCAGTCCATTTTCACGGGCTGCATCGGCAAGAGCTTGAACACGACCATGATACAAATAGCCACCACGATCAAAAACAACCTTTTTGATATTCTTTTCGCTTGCACGTTGAGCTACTAATTTACCAACACCGGCTGCTTGTTCAGTCTTGTTTCCATCACTGATTGCAGAATCTAGTGTTGAGGCACTAACAAGCGTTACACCCGCTACGTCATCAATTACTTGAGCGTAGATGTTTGTATTAGAACGATAAACATTCAAGCGTGGGCACTCGGCAGTACCAGAAATTTTGTTGCGGACACGGTTATGACGACGTTTCCGACTCTTATTTTTATCTGGTTTAGAAATCACAATAGTCACCTCAAAATTTTATTAGGCTGATAAATTACTTACCAGTCTTACCTTCCTTACGAATAATATGTTCGTTTTCGTAACGAATACCTTTACCTTTATATGGTTCAGGTGAACGAACGGCACGAACAGATGCAGCAAAGTCACCGACATGTTGTTTGCTAATACCACTAATATGAATAGTAGTGTTATCAGGAACTTCAAGTGTAATGTCATCGGGAACTTTCATTTCAACTGGGTTTGAATAACCAACATTCAATGTTAAAGTTTTACCTTTAAGTTGAGCACGGTATCCAACACCGACAAGCTTCAATGTTTTCTTGAATCCGTTTGTAACCCCTTCAACCATGTTGTTGAAGTTGGCACGGGATGTTCCATGCAAGGCACGGATCTTGTCATTGTAGTCGCCAATTGGTTCGAAGTTTACTTCATTATCTTTGACGTTCATCTTGATTTCTGGTGACATCTCACGAGATAAAGTACCCTTGGAACCCTTAACAGTTACTGTGTCTCCGTCAGTTTTAACTTCAACACCCTTTGGCAAAACAACAGTTTTATAACCAATACGACTCATCTATCACACCTCCAATTTGAATGAATTTATTACCAAACGTATGCTAACACTTCGCCGCCAATTTTCTGGGCGCGTGCCTGCTTATCAGTAATAACACCGTTTGATGTTGAAATAATTGCAATTCCAAGACCATTTAAAACCTTAGGAACAGCATCTGCTTTCACGTATGAACGCAAGCCTGGCTTTGAAATTCGCTTCAAGCCAGTAATGACACGTTGTTTATCCTTTCCATATTTCAGGAAAACCCGGATAACGCCTTGCTTGTCATCTTCGATATATTCAACATCGCGTACAAAACCCTCACGTTTGAGAATTTCAGCGATGTCTCGTTTGATTTTTGATGCAGGAACTTCAACTGTTTCATGGTAAACCATGTTCGCATTACGGATGCGAGTTAAAAAGTCTGCAATTGGATCAGTCATAGACATCAGCGCACAACCTCCTTCTTAATATATTACCAACTAGCTTTCTTCATGCCAGGAATTTGACCCTTGTGGGCAAGTTCACGGATGCAAAGACGGCATAAATGAAATTTCTTGTATACTGAACGAGGTCGTCCACAGCGCTCACAACGTGTGTAATTTTGTGTTGAGAACTTTGCAGGGCGTTCACTTTTTACAATTAATGATTTTTTAGCCAATGTGAAACCTCCTCAATTATCTAGCAAATGGCATACCGAATTGAGCCAACAATTCATGTGATTCTTCATCGGTATTTGCTGTAGTTACGATTACAATATCCATACCTCTGACACGGTTAACATTATCATAATCAATTTCAGGGAAAATTAATTGTTCACGAACACCTAGTGTGTAGTTTCCGCGACCATCAAAAGCACGGCTACTTACACCATGGAAGTCACGAACACGTGGTAGTGAAACGTTAATTAATTTATCCAAGAAGTCATACATCCGATCTCCACGGAGTGTTACTTTGGCACCAATTGCATTACCTTCACGCAATCTAAAGCCGGCGATTGATTTCTTGGCTTTTGTAATCAAAGGCTTTTGACCTGAAATAAGTGCTAATTCAGCAACGGCTTCATCAAGATTCTTAGCGTTAGTAACAGCATCACCAACACCCATGTTTAAAACAATCTTATCAAGCTTTGGAGCTTGCATAACTGATTTATAACTGAACTTATCCATCATGTGTGGGGTAATTTCAGAATTGAATTTTTCTCGTAAACGACTTGACATTTAAAGGGTATCCTCCTTTCGTTAAAAGTTAATCAATCGCTTTTTGCGATTTCTTTGAGTAACGTACTTTTTTGCCATCTTCAGCTTTGATCCCAATGCGAGTTGGTTCGTTGGTAGATGGATCAATTAACATCACATTTGAAACGTGGATTGGTGCTTCAGCATCTACGATCCCACCTTGAGGGTTGGTAGAAGAAGCTTTGGTATGCTTTTTAACTTTGTTGATACCTTCAACAATCACACGGTCTTTTGAAGCGATAGTCTTAGTGACTGTCCCTTCCTTACCTTTGTCCTTACCACTAATAACACGAACTTTGTCACCAGTTTTAATGAACATCTGCGGCACCTCCTTATATCCTGGTTGTTATTAAAGTACTTCTGGAGCTAATGAAACAATCTTCATGAAGTTGTTATCACGTAATTCACGAGCAACCGGGCCAAAGATACGAGTGCCTTGGGGACTCTTGTCATCACGAATCAAAACGGCAGCATTTTCGTCAAAGCGAATGTAAGAACCATCTGTACGACGAGTAACTGACTTTGTACGTACAACAACGGCTTTAACAACATCACCCTTTTTGACAACGCCACCTGGTGTTGCTTGTTTTACAGTAGCAACGATGGTATCGCCGATTCCGGCATACCTTCTAGTTGAGCCACCTAAAACTTTGATAGTAAGCAATTCTCTTGCACCTGAGTTGTCGGCAACTTTTAATCGACTTTCTTGTTGAATCACAGGTATATCCTCCCTTCGTCGTTAAAATAGAATACGATAATTAATTTAAGTTAAATGATAACCGCTTTTTCAACAATTTTGATTAGACGGAAACGTTTTGTCTTAGACAATGGACGAGTTTCCATAATTTCAACTGTGTCGCCGGTCTTAGCTTCATTGTTTTCATCATGAGCAGTGAATTTCTTTGAGTAACGAATACGTTTGCCATAACGTGGGTGAGTTTTGTATGTTGAAACTTCAACCGTGATAGTTTTGTTACTCTTGTCAGAAACAACACGTCCCTGATAAACTTTACGCTCGTTGCGTTCTTCAGCCATTAATTATACCTCCCTTATCGTATTCTACTTGTTTAATTCTTGTTGACGAAGTGCAGTCTTGATCCGCGCAATGTTTTTACGAACTTGCTTTAATCGCGCAGTGTTTTCCAACTGACCAGTGGCTAATTGGAAACGAAGATTGAACAGTTCATCTTTATAATCTTTTTCTTTATCAATCATTTGAGCAGTGGTTAACTCATTAATATCTTTAGCCTTCATTTGATTCGCCACCTACTTCCTCACGTTCTATGATCTTAGTACGAACAGGAAGTTTGTTTGATGCAAGGCGTAATGCTTCATGAGCGGTTGCTTTATCAACGCCGCCAATTTCAAACAATACTTTACCACGCTTAACTGGTGATACCCAGCCTGCTGGTGTACCTTTACCATTACCCATTCGAACTCCGACACCTTTTTCAGTATATGACTTGTGAGGGAAAATCTTAATCCAAACTCTTCCTCCACGCTTCATATGACGAGTCATCGCCACACGACATGCTTCGATTTGACGGTTTGTGATCCAATGTGAATCAAGTGCTTGTAAACCGTAGTCACCGAAAGTAACCGTTTTGCCACCCTTAGCGGCTCCGCGAAGCTTGCCACGATGTTCACGACGATGCTTTACACGTTTAGGTACTAACATGTTTATTTCCCTCCTTTATCAGCTTTACTGTTCTTTGGCTTTTCAGGGAGAATCTCACCACGATAGATCCAAGTCTTTACACCAATGGAACCATAAGTAGTAAAAGCTTCAACCCATGAGTAGTCAATATCTGCTCTTAAAGTATGCAATGGAACAGTTCCATCAGAATAACTCTCAACTCGAGCCATATCGGCACCATTAAGACGTCCAGAAACCTGAGTCTTAATACCTTGAGCACCGGCACGCATTGTTCGTTGCATTGATTGACGCATTGCACGACGGAATGCAACACGGCCTTCCAATTGGCGAGCAATGTTTTCACCAACCAACTTAGCATCCAAATCAGGCTTCTTGATTTCGATGATGTTGATGTGAACCCGTTTGCCAGTTAAGTCATTGAGTTCTTTACGAAGATTCTCTACTTCTTGTCCACCCTTACCAATAACCATTCCTGGTTTAGCAGTGTGAATCGAAACATTAACGCGATTTGCGGCACGTTCAATTTCAACAGTAGAAACTGACGCGCTAGCAAGACGTTTCTCTATATATTTACGGATTTGTAAATCTTCACGAAGATATGCAGCATAGTTCTTGCCTGCGTACCATTTAGCTTCCCAATCGCGAATGATTCCAACTCGTAAACCATTAGGATTTACCTTATTACCCACGCGTTACCCCTCCTCTTTTTCAGATACAACGATTGTAATGTGACTAGTTCGCTTATTGATTGGTGATGCAGAACCCTTAGCACGCGGACGGAACCGCTTAAGAGTTGCCCCTTCATTAACGAAGGCTTCACTAACAAATAAGTTTTCGCTATCTAAATCAAAATTGTTTTCTGCATTTGCAACAGCAGATTTAAGTACTTTTGAAACCACTGGAGAAGCACCGCGTGGGGTGAAATCTAAGATTGCGGCGGCTTCGGCAACGCTCTTGCCTCTGATAAGATCAACTACAAGACGGACCTTTCGTGCGGCAATGCGAACAGTTTTAGCAGTTGCTTTTGCTGATGTAACTTGTTCAGCCATTTGTTATCCTCCTTGCTTTAAACAGTCTTCTTATCGTCAGTATTATGACCATGGAATGTCCGCGTTGGAACAAATTCTCCAAGCTTATGGCCTACCATGTCTTCTTGAATATAAACTGGGACGTGTTTCCGTCCATCATAAACAGCAAATGTATATCCAATAAAGCTTGGGAAAATCGTTGAACGACGTGACCATGTCTTAATAACAGACTTTTTGTCTTGATCCTTCTGAGCATCTACTTTTTTAAGTAAGTACTCATCGGCAAATGGTCCTTTTTTCAAACTACGACTCATTTTGCAACCTCCTCTGTTTCAGTATTAGTTCTTTTTAGTGGATTAAATTACATCTTTGAACCCTTACGACGACGTACAATAAATTTGTTTGAACGTGCCTTCTTAGAACGGGTCTTCTTACCAACTGTCTTCTTACCCCATGGTGATAATGGTGATGGAAGACCAACTGGTGCTTTACCTTCACCACCACCATGAGGGTGATCGTTAGGGTTCATAACTGATCCACGAACATGTGGGCGTTGACCCTTATAACGTGTTCGACCAGCTTTACCAACGTTGATCAATTCATGTTCTTCGTTTCCAACAGAACCGATAGAAGCACGGTTTGTGCTAAGAACCAAACGAACTTCACCTGATGAGAGGCGAACCAATGAGTATTTACCATCACGGCCAAGCAATTGGGCAGATGCACCAGCTGAACGAGCAAGCTGACCACCCTTACCAGGCTTGATTTCGATATTATGGATAATTGAACCTACAGGAATGTTCGAAAGTGGTAATGCATTACCAGCCTTGATATCTGCATCAGGACCAGATTCAACCTTATCTCCAACTTTCAATCCCTTAGGCGCAATGATGTATGATTTAACACCATCTTCATAGACTAATAAAGCAATATTGGCGGTCCGGTTAGGATCATATTCAATCGCTTTGACAGTCGCTTCAACATTATCTTTGATACGTTTAAAATCGATGATACGATATTGGTTCTTGTTTCCACCGCCACGGTGACGAACAGTCATTCGACCATAGTTATTACGACCGGCTGTTTTGCTTTTTGATTCAAGTAAGGACTTCTCTGGCTTAGTTTTAGTAATGCCACTGTAGTCCAAGCTTGTCATATTGCGTCGACCGTTACTGGTTGGCTTATATGTTTTAATGGCCACAACGTTTCCCTCCTAATTTCAGATTATAAATTATTCTTCACTGAATAATTCGATTTCTTTTGAATCTGCGGACAAGGTGACAATAGCCTTACGGCGTTTCCGAGTATAACCGGCATATCTACCTTGACGCTTTAATTTTCCTCTTACGTTCATGATGTTTACTTTAACAACTTTAACATCGAAAATGTCTTCAATAGCTTTTTTGACCTGTGTCTTGGTTGCTCGTAAATCAACATCGAATGTGTATGTCTTATTGTCCATCTTGCTGGTTGTCTCTTCAGTAATTACTGGACGTAAAATAATATCGCGTGATTCCATTATGCGAGCACCTCCTCTACTTGAGAAAGAGCAGCTTTTGTAATGATAACTTTATCATGATCAGCAACATCTAAAGTGTTGATTCCATTAGCAGAAACAACCTTTACATTTTCTAAATTACGTGCTGATAACAATGCCTTTTCGTTGTCATCTTCCAAAACTACTAATGTCTTAGTTGAAACGTTTAATTTGTCTAACATCTCAGCAAAGTCCTTGGTCTTAGGTGCATCGAATGATAATGAATCGATTACAACCAATTTGTCATCTGAAACTTTTTCAGATAATACTGACTTCAATGCCAATCGTGATACTTTCTTAGGCAAACGGTATGAGTATGATCGTGGAGTTGGTCCGAAGACAATTCCACCACCACGCCACTGTGGTGAACGGATAGAACCTTGACGAGCTCTACCAGTACCCTTTTGACGCCATGGCTTCTTACCTCCACCGCGAACTGCAGAACGGTTCTTAACGGAATGCGTTCCTTGACGAAGAGAAGCACGTTGCATGACAATTGCGTCAAATACGACGTTATTGTTTGGCTCAATGCCGAAGATACCATCATTAAGTGCAACAGTACCATTCTTGCTTCCATCTTGTTTGTATAATGCTACATCAGTCATCTATGGTTGCCTCCTTTCTACTTTTTTGATCCGCCGTTAACAGCTGATCTAATTGTAACGAATGATTTATTGGCACCAGGTACATTACCCTTAATTAAGATAACGTTGTTGTCTAGATCTGTGCTGACAACTTCAAGGTTTTGAATAGTTACTGTTTTGTTACCCATTCTTCCGGGTAATTTCATACCAGGAACAACTCGGTTAATAATAACACCTAAAGAACCTGGACGACGGTGATAACGAGAACCGTGAGTTTCTGGTCCACGTGATTGACCATCTTTATGAATGTTTCCTTGGTATCCATGACCTTTTGTCGTACCAGTTACATCAACGATGTCTCCTGGTTCAAAAATATCAGCCTTAACTTCGTCAGATACTTTGTAATCTCCCAGCTCAACATCTTTGATTTCTTTAATGAAGCGCTTAGAAGTAGTTTTAGCTTTGTTTGCATGACCCTGTTCAGGCTTGTTGGTAAGCACAGCGCGCTTATCAGAATAACCTAATTGAACAGCCTCGTAACCGTCATTTTCAACGGTCTTGATTTGCATAATGACATTAGGTGTCACTTCAACAACAGTTACTGGAACTAATTCGCCGTTATCAGTGAAAACTTGAGTCATTCCAACTTTCTTTCCTAAGATTCCTTTTCTGGTCATGAGTACACCTCCAATATATTGTAATTATTATAGTTTGATTTCGATATCCACACCACTTGGCAAGTCGAGCTTCATTAATGAGTCGACTGTCTTAGGTGTTGGATTTAAAATGTCAATTAGACGTTTGTGAGTCAAGATTTCAAATTGCTCACGTGAATCCTTAAATTTATGTGGTGAAGCCAAAACAGTGTAGATTGTACGATCAGTTGGCAATGGAATTGGACCTGAAATAGTAGCTCCAGTTCTTTGCGCAGTAGCAACAATCTTGTCTGCGGATTGGTCTAAGATGCGATGCTCGTATGCCTTCAAGCGGATACGAATTTTTTGTTTTGCCATTGTATTCCCTCCTTCGTCTATTTTGAAAATATGACTAACTCCGTGAAAATTACCGCCAAACCCATGGCAAAGCATCCGGGTGTGTCGCAACCTTTCACATCAAAGCTAATACGTAATGATTTTTAGGCAAACTAATCCCTAAAAACAAGTACTCAAATATTGTACTAAAAAATGCCCCATAAAACAAGGGCATTGGCGAATTAATTTAAAAACTGAGCAGATTAAAGTCCTTAGGAAATGACATGTAAGCCGTCTCCTCAGTCAAATTGTAATTTCAGGAGTCTATTAATGGTACGTCCAGTGAAAGCTCCCTTGATTTGATTTCCTTAAAAACTGTACTATGCATGGGATAAACGGTTTTATGTGACCAATCTACCTATCCGGTTGCAGAACAAATTTTTCTAATACAACTTTACCATAGATTTTAGCATTTCAAAATAAGCTTGTTTCAATTGTAGCAAGCTAGCCGATCCTTCAACCAACAAAAAAAGAACTAGAATCCTCTAGTCCTTAATTAGTCATTGTTATTCGGCGTCAGGATTGCCGCCATTTTTCTTAATGATTTCTGCTTGAATGCTCTTTGGCACTGGCTCGTAATGATCAAACGTCATGGTAAATGTACCACGGCCTTGTGATGCAGAACGAAGTGTTGTTGCATAACCAAACATTTCAGCCAAAGGAACGTATGAATGAATCACTTCAGCGCCACTTCGGCTTTCCATACCTTCAACACGGCCACGTCTAGCAGTAACTTGACCCATGATATCACCCATGTATTCTTCAGGAACGTTAATATCAACCTTCATGATTGGTTCCAAAATTACAGGGGCAGCGGTCTTGGCAGCATTACGAAGGGCAAGTGATGCGGCAACTTTAAATGCAGCTTCACTAGAATCGACTTCATGATAACTACCATCGTATAACTTGGCTTTCAAATCAACCAATGGGTATCCAGCAAGGACACCATTGGATAATGATTCTTTCAAACCTTGTTCAACGGCTGGAATATATTCACGAGGAACAACCCCACCGACAATAGCATCTTCGAATTCGAATCCTTTACCTTCTTCATTAGGGGTAAATTCAATCCAAACATCACCATATTGACCTTTACCACCAGACTGACGAATGAATTTACCTTGTGCCTTAGTTGGCTTAGTAAATGCCTCACGATATGAAACTTGTGGAGCACCAACAGTGGCTTCAACGTGGAATTCACGCTTCATCCGGTCAATAATGATATCCAAATGCAGCTCACCCATTCCGGCGATTAATGTTTCACCAGTTTCAGGATTGGTTGTTGCTTTGAAAGTTGGGTCCTCTTCTGAAAGCTTCTGAAGAGCAACGTTCATCTTGTCTTGATCGGCTTTTGTCTTAGGTTCAACAGCAACTTGGATAACTGGATCAGGGAAGTCCATTGATTCCAAGTGAAGTGGGTGGTCAACATCAGTTAATGAATCACCAGTAGTGGTGTTCTTCAAACCAATGGCAGCCGCAATATCACCTGAGAATACTTCAGGAATTTCCTGACGGTGATTTGAATGCATCTGAAGTAAACGACCAACCCGTTCACGTTTGTCTTTAGTTGCGTTCAAAATGTATGAACCAGACTCAAGCGTTCCAGAATATACACGAATGTAAGTTAAACGGCCAACGAATGGATCAGTAGCAACTTTAAATGCCAAAGCAGCAAAACTGGCATCATCGTTTGCTTTTAATTCAACTTTGTCACCAGTCTCAGGGTCAGTTGCGTTATAAGGCTTAACATCCAATGGTGATGGCAAGTAATCAATCGTTGCATCCATCAACATCTGAACACCTTTGTTCTTAAATGCTGAACCAGCTAATACTGGGAACAGTTCCAAGTTCAAAGTTGCTTTACGAATAGCGGCCTTGATTTCTGGGATCGAAATTTCTTCACCCTCAAGGTACTTGTTCATAATGTCATCATCAACGTCAGCAAGTGTTTCGATCAATTGGTCACGACGTTTTTGAGCTTCTTCCTTGTATTCGTCTGGAACATCAACTGTATCCCAGTTAGAACCAAGTTTATCTTCATCATAGATATCGGCTTTCATTTCGATCAGGTCAATGACCCCTTCGAAATCATCTTCAGCACCGATTGGCATCTGGATTGGGAGTGGCTTAGCATTCAACCGATCAGCAATTGATGATACTGAGAAGTCAAAGTTAGCGCCAACTTTATCCATCTTGTTAACAAATACGATCCGCGGAACATCATAATCTGATGCTTGTCGCCAAACTGTTTCAGTTTGTGGCTCAACGCCGGCTTGAGCATCAAGGACGGCAATCGCACCATCAAGAACTCGGAGTGAACGTTCAACTTCAACAGTGAAGTCCACGTGTCCTGGGGTATCAATAATGTTGATACGGTGGTCTTTCCATTGAGCTGTCGTAGCAGCAGACGTGATGGTAATACCACGTTCCTGTTCTTGGGGCATCCAGTCCATTTGTGAAGCACCATCATGGGTTTCACCAATTTTGTGAATTTTACCGGTATAGTACAAGATACGCTCAGTCGTCGTTGTTTTACCAGCATCGATATGGGCCATAATCCCGATATTACGAGTTTTTTCTAGCGGAAATTCTCGTGTGTTAGCCATTGTGTAACTCCTTCCGATTCGTACAAAAAGTGGCTAAATCAGCCACTTATTAATTTGAGCTGTTGAGAATAAAACTGATCTTACCAACGATAATGTGCAAAGGCACGGTTGGCTTCAGCCATTCTATGTGTATCTTCACGTTTCTTAACTGCGGCACCAGTGTTGTTAGCTGCGTCCATGATTTCGCGGGCAAGCCGTTCAGTCATTGTATGCTCACCACGTGAACGGGCGTAGTTAACGATCCAACGCAAGCCCAAAGTTGTTCGGCGATCTGGTCGAACTTCGATTGGAACTTGGTAGTTAGAACCACCAACACGACGAGCCTTAACTTCAAGAACTGGCATAACGTTCTTCATAGCTTCTTCGAACACGTCAACTGGTTCGTTGTTGGTTTCTTTCTTAATTAAGTCAAATGCACCATATAAAATTTGTGATGCAGTTCCACGCTTACCGTCTAACATCAAACGGTTGATTAAACGGGTTACCAATTTTGAGTTATAAATTGGGTCAGGAAGTACTTCCCGCTTTTGAACATTTCCTTTTCTAGGCATTTCGTTATCCTCCTCATGATTCTATAAAACTAAATATTTAGATTGCATTAGTGAGATTATTCTTTAGGCTTCTTAGTACCGTATTTAGAACGACCTTGACGACGATCTTGAACACCGGCAGTATCAAGAGCACCACGAATAACGTGATAACGAACACCAGGTAAATCCTTTACACGGCCTCCACGAATCAAAACAACACTATGCTCTTGCAAGTTGTGACCAATGCCTGGAATGTAAGCAGTAACTTCGATCAAGTTAGACAAACGAACACGGGCATATTTACGCAAAGCAGAGTTAGGCTTCTTTGGTGTCATCGTACCAACACGAGTTGCAACACCTCGTTTTTGAGGGGCAGGAACAGTAACAGCCTTCTTCTTAAAACTATTGTAAGCATAGTTTAAAGCTGGTGACTTTGATTTTGAAGTTCTAGAATGACGTCCTTTACGGACCAATTGGTTAATTGTAGGCATCTAAAAAGTTCTCCTTTCAAATTTTCAATGTAAGTCCACACATCCAGGCGGTTCTTTTTTATGTAAAAATAAATGTGTACCGCCCAACACTTTTTGTCATAAACAGTCAGCATGTCTGATTATTCAGGAATCTGTCACAAAAAGCACCTTGTCTAATTTATCATGCCAAACAATTTGTGTCAACAAATCCAAAAAAATAAATTGAATTTAAATCTCGTATATAAATATTAGAGGTAACGAGATGATAATAACACAATTTTTATTTGGTTCAAGCATTGCATCATTTGTTAACGTCATAGTTCAGCGCAGCCTGGCTGGTGAATCGATTGTCCGGCCCCGATCCCACTGTACCGCCTGTCTGCACCAACTTGCCTACTATGATTTAATCCCGGTGATTAGTTACATCAGCCTCGGTGGAAAATGCCGATACTGCAAAGCCAGAATTCCAGTCACAATGATTATAACCGAAATTCTTTTAGGACTGATATTTGCCCTAGTACCCATTAATTTAGCAAGCTATTACTTTTTGTTAATCATGTCCATTTTGATCACCCTAAGCTTGTTTGATTTGGAAATCCAACAAATTCCTCATTTAGGCATCGCTTTGCTCATGATTACTTGTGGCTTCAACCTTCACCATTCACTTTGGGAATTGGCTGGAACACTTGTTATCTACCTTGGTTTTCAAGTGCTCAATCGAAAAGAACGGCTGATCGGTAATGGCGACATTGATATCCTATTTGGACTGTGGATTTCGACCGGGATTAGCTTTATGCTCTGGGTAACCTGTTTTGCCTGCGTCAGTGCCATTCTATATTTAATCATTATCCCATGGCCAAAAGACAACCGGATTCCGTTTGTCCCATTCATTACCATTGGCTACTACGTGACCTATCAGTTTCAAGATTGGCTATTGGCGTTGATTCTCTGACAATCGATCTATGTATCGTAAAGAGGCACTACTGACCTATACCCCCAAAGTTAAAGTAAAAACTTTAGCTTTGGAGGTATTTTTTATGACTAAGATTTCAAAAGAAACA
>NZ_JAUCAP010000016.1:0-45997 GCF_030361045.1 Lentilactobacillus sp. TOM.63 | reverse complement strand
ATACTCGACTGGCAAACACCGTATCAGGTTATGCTGACAAATTTGTCCAAAAATTCGGATTAAATTTGCAATCTACCATGATACCAATTATTTGCTCTGAATAGCACCTCTATTTTTAAACATTGACAAATTAATCAATCAAACAATTTCAACAGCCAAATAGTGTTAATTAGATAGCAAAAATTCGTCATTGAAACAGCCAGATATAGCAATTATCTTGTGTGCAATGCAACTATTTTGCAGGGTCCTGGAAGAATATTTACCCCCATATTCTCAAATGGTATACTGTTGGAAAGGCTTACGATAGTTCTGGAAAGAGGCTACGATTAATGAAACGGTTACCTTTACAAATGACGTTCTTTTCACAGGTGCATCCAGTAGCCTCGACAATCTACTTTGCTGAACTGATGGTTTGTCTGCTGCTCTTCAATCACGTGACTGTCGCATTAACAGAAATCGTTGGCCTGATCGTTTGTGGTTTCTATTACTTAGGCAAAGAATCGATGACTCAGCAATTAAAATTTGCCAGCAGCTTTTTGGTCCTGATTTTATTTTTTAATACTTTGTTAAATCAAAAGTTCCAGCCAATTCTTTGGCAATTTCACTGGGGCGTTCTAACTTACAGATTTTCCTACTCGGCATTTCTTTATGGCGTTGCAATGGCGTTGGTTCTCATCTCAATGTTGTTTGTTTTTGCGTTACTCAATGCTATTCTGACCCCGAATCGCCTCATCTACGTCTTCTCACCGATCACCCCCAGGCTAGCAATGCTAGTATCCATTTCATTTAGCTTAGTGGCCAACTTTATCTTAAAATTCAAGCGACTCATCACATTACAAAAAACTAGGAATTTAGATGTGTCCAGCGGCTCCTTACTGACAAGGATCAAAAAAGTCCTGCACATCTTTGAAATCATGCTTCAGGATTCCCTTTCGTCGGCAATGGAAACGGCAAATTTGATGGATGCCCGGGGGTTCGGTGCTACCAAACGCACCCATTATCGATCTTACCATTGGCAATCGTCCGATCTTGTTTTTATCTTATTTTCTTTCCTGCTATTATTAATGATTATTTATATCCGATTCCTCAACTTTGGTTGGAGTCGTTCAGTAGCGAATTTTACCAATATTTTTCACCCGGCGGATCTGTTGCCAATCGGCCTTTTATTAGTCCTCTTTTTATTACCCATTCTTTCTGAAGGGATCTATCGCGCATGCACAAATTAGTTTCTGTTCAGGATCTTTCATTCGCATATCCCGATCAGACCGTCAAAGTCTTGGATCACATTAACCTCACAATCAACTCAGGTGACTTTCTGCTCATTGCCGGCAACACGGGCAGTGGCAAGACCACCTTGCTGAACCACTTCAAAAAAGAATTGATGCCACTGGGAAATCGTCAAGGATACATTACGATTGATGGGACCGCAATTGATGACTTAACCAAATTGCAAAGCGCCCAAACTGTCGGCTACGTTGCCCAAGACCCCCAGGTTCAGCCGGTGATGTCAAGGGTCATCGACGAACTGGCTTTTCCACTGGAAAACATCGGCTGTCCCAGTGACGAAATTGAACGACGAATCACCGAATTGAGTAACTTTTTAGGGCTGGATCAATCACTAAATCGAGAAATTAATCAACTTTCCGGCGGCCAACTCCAACTAGTTAACTTGGCTTCGGTGCTAATTCTGCGTCCCAAAATCATCTTGTTAGATGAACCGACCTCTCAATTAGATCCATTAACCGCCCAGAATTTTCTGAATGTATTATATCGTGTTCAGCGTGAATTGGGGATCACAATTGTCTTGACAGAACATCGACTTAGCACCATCTCTAGTTTGGTCAATCGCATGATCCTTCTACAACACCAAACAATTACTTTCGATGGCTCACCAACAGACGGCATCAAAGAGATGTTTAAAGATGATCGGCTGACCTACTTTATTCCATCAATTCCAAAGTTATTCTTAGCCAATCAAATCACAGTTGGATCCTTGCCAATTTCTGTCGCTCAGGGACAAGCTGCTATTCAAGCTGCCAACTTAAAATTCATCCCAACTGCTAAACCAACCGTTCACCAATCAAATAGTGAGCAGCAGCCGCTATTGACCGCCAAAAACATTTCATTTACCTTTGACGGAACCCGCAACGTGGTTGATCATCTGGATCTAACCGTTAATCGAGGGGATTGGTTAGCCATCATCGGCAAAAATGGGTCTGGAAAATCCACCTTATTATCCTTACTGATCGGCCTCACAACGCCTCAACATGGCAAAATTAGATTCGAACAGCAGGTTGTTTGGAAAATCCGGACGGCGGATCGCATTAAGCGAATTTCCTTCCTGTCCCAAACCCCTAGCTTGCAATTTACTGCCGACAGTGTTCGCCAGGAGTTGGAAGTTCAGGCCAACCAACTCAAGCTGCGTGATCCAGCACAACAAATTAAGCAACTTGTCGCTAAATTCCATTTAGAAAAAATTCTCAATCAAAATCAATTTGACATTAGTGGTGGTCAACAGCAGCTGCTCGGCCTGGCAATCGCGTTAATGGCTAAGCCGGACTTGCTTGTCTTGGATGAAGCAACCAAAGGGCTTGATCCTTATACCAAGGTAATGGTCGGTAATACTTTGAAAGAGGCTCAACAAAACGGCGTTACAATTATCATGGCAAGTCACGATATGGAATTTTGTGCAGCATTCGCTGATCACTGTACGTTCATGTTTGATGGTCATCTCAACACGTTGTTGCCCACCACGGCATTTTTTGCCAACAACTTCTTCTTCACAACGCCAATCAACCGAATTGTGAGGGATCAGGTGCCGAACGCTTTGTTGGTTAACGATCTTACTTTAGAATCTGAAGGGAGGTGATCAATGTTTGAGAAAAGTGTTGGAGATCACCTATGTGTACCGATTGCTGATTGCCGTGCTTCTCATGGCAGCATTTCTAGTTTTGATACTATTGCTTAAAGGTCAACACTACCTGCTATTTAGCTTCATGATTCTAATATGTAGTATTCTCCCGGCATATTGGCGATTTGAACGAGAAACCATTAGCACCCAGACTTTGATGTTCATTGCTGTCTTAATTGCATTGGGAGTGGCTGGTCGGGTCCCACTGGCTTCAATTCCAGGGGTTCAAGCCGCCAGCTTCATCATCATTTTAAGCGGCATTAGCTTGGGACCGGAATTAGGATTCATCACTGGCGCAACAACCGCCTTAGTTTCAAATATGTTTCTTGGTCAGGGGCCTTGGACGCCTTGGCAAATGGTCGCCTGGGGGCTGATGGGCTTAACTGCTGGGCTGTTGAGCAATACCAAGCTGAGTCACAGCCTGATATTTATGATTATCTTTGCCTTTATCTGGGGGTTCCTGTTCGGTTGGATTATGGACCTCTGGTATGCGCTGGCCTATGTCTCACCAATTACCGTCAAGAGTTTCTTTCTAGCATATGCTTCAAGCTTTTTGTTTGATCTTAATCACGCGATTTCAAATGCCGTCTTAATTGCCCTATTTTATAAAGGGTGGCAGAAGTTGTTCAATCGCTTAGTTAAGAAGTATCGAATTTTACCTACTAAATAATTCATATAAAAGGAATGGGTCATTCATGAAATTAACAAGTAAATTATTATTAGTCTCCGCATCTGCTTTATTAACCTTTGGAGCTGTCCGCCCGGCCGTTACTGCCAGTGCTGCCAGCGTCAAGACTGCCAGCCGCAGTTATCAAAATACCAAGATCAAAGCGAGCTACCGCTATGCTAAAAAGATGCTCGTTAAAAATAAAACTGGTTTGTCCGGAAAGACTGCTTATATTTTCAGTAAGAAAGCTTACCCAACAACCGGAGCTGCTGGGGGTTACGCAGACTTCCTATTAAGCTTAAAAGGTTGGGGATACAAATTCACAACTAACCAAAAGAAACGGGTTGCTTCAAGCCTGGTCTTAAACAGCAAGAGTACCCCAGCCGATTTAGCTAATGCTATTCAAGGGCTCAAGTCAATTGGCATGAACCCAACCAAGTTCCGTCGTTCTGGCACTAAAAAGGCCGTCAACTTGGTATCAGTTTTATACCGCAAATCAATGAGTAACCAAACCGTGAACGTTAAGAGTCAGGTACTGTTGGCGCTCACAATGAGCTCATCATTCAAACGGCCATCGACTGCCAAGTTTTCAATTAACAGCTTAAGTAATTCTATTGTTAAGAATCAATTGAGCAACAACGGTTGGGCATACAATAATAAGCTCGACACAGTTGATTCAGATACAACCGCAATGGCTGTCACCGCATTAGTTCACGGCAAGGCCAATGCGAGTGCTTCAGCGATCACCAAGGGCCAATCATACCTGAAGAGTGCTGTTTACCCATCTGGTGCCTATGGTTACACCTTCAATGGCAAGAACATCCCTAACGGTAACTCAACTGCCGAAGCGATCATTGCATTATCAACCAAGCAAAATACGTTGAAATACGTCAATGGCACCAGCAAGTCAAGCCAAGCTGCCTCACCATTGTACGCAATGTTCACTTACGTTAATAAGACCGGTTCAATCAAAGGCGCTGCCAGCCAGTTGATCGGCGTCGGCCAGATTAACTTGGCAACCGCTGCGTACCGTCAAGCTTTGAATCATAAATCAGTTTATACAATCAAGTAATTCTTAAGTGAGAGGAAAAGATTTCATGAAAAAAGGACGCATTGTTGGCATTATTTTAGCATTTGTCCTGGTCATCGGAATTGGCTTTGGGGTTCAGCAAGTGATCGCTAACCGAGGAGATCATAAGCCGGCAACCGCCCTTTCGTCCAAGGCGGCCAGCTCGTCTTCACAAAAAGCGGCCAGCCAAAGCTCGAATGCCAAAGCAAATCCTAAGAAGAACAAAGCTAAGGAAAACTCACGTAAGTCTAAAGCTTCCTCAACATCTGGCAAATTAACTAAGAGCAGCAAATCAGCGAACCACGATACCACTGCGAACAAGAATGCCAATTCCAAATCAGCAACCAGTCATTCAGCCGCCACTTCGACTCAATCACAGTCGGCCAAAACTTCGACTCACAAACATGCTGGCAGCAGTGCAAATGCAACCAACGGCCACCATGCAAAAAAAGCCGCTGCCAAAAACGATTCAATTGGAACAGCGTATATCAAGGTGTCTGGTTACAAAAAGACCTTATACGCCGGTCACATGAACATCAGCAAGTCCGCCACCGCATTTTCACTGCTAAAACGGACCCACTTAAAGCTGGTCTATCAAAGTAGTCCCCACGTTTATGTCAGTTCAATCAACGGCTTAAAGCAAAATGACATTAAGGTCGGCAGTGGTTGGATGTACTCAGTTAACAGCAAATTCGTTGATAAAGCTGCCGATCAGAAGCGCATTACCCCTGGCGATACCGTTCACTGGTACTTCTCAGTAAACGGCCTCAGCGGTAAATAATGAATGAAAAGGTGAATTCTTGTGAAAAAGGCAATTTTTATTGGTGCAATCGGCTGTGGTAAAACAACGTTAATTCAGCGCTTGGATAAGTTGAAAATCTCGTACAACAAGACTCAGACCCTTGAGTTCTATTCAAATATTATCGATACGCCTGGTGAATACGTTGAACACCGCGCGATGTACTCTAACCTGATGACGTCGGCCATTGATGCCGATGTAGTTGTGTTAATGCAAAGCGCCCTTGATCCCCGAATTGTTTTGCCAACTGGGTTCAGTACCATGTTTACCAAGCCAACGGTTGGAATCGTCACTAAGATTGATATTGCAACTCCAGATCAGGTTGACCTGGTAAAAGATCGCCTTATCGATGCTGGCGCTGGTAAAGTGTTTGAGGTGTCAGCCGTGACCGGTAAAAATGTCAGTGAATTCACACAGTATTTGCAAGAGTAGCCAAACTAAAAAATGCGTTGATCCAGAAAAGTCAATTTTCTGAGTCAACGCATTTTTATGATCACTTTTTTATTCAAGATATATATTTCTCAATCTTTCGCAATCCGAATCTGACAACCCAACGATATCCCTTAAATATCCCTGGATACCACCAAATTCATAATTAATCAGGGTCATCGCCTGATCATAATAATCAATCGAAACCGATGATAAGTCCCGTAGTGATGCCATAAACGATCGGTTCATATGGGCCTTTCTGGCTAATGCAATTCGGTGATTAATTCTGGGAACCGAAAATTCATTGGTTAATAGATAATCAGCTCGAATCACTTCTTCTGGCACCCCGAGAACATTGAGCAACAGAATCGTCATCATCCCAGTCCGATCTTTCCCTGCTGAACAATGAAAGAGAACGGTCTCATTTTCGCCGTGAGTAGACAGATAGGAAAAGAATCGTTGGTAGGCTTGCTGCGGTTGTGGGTTAACTACCAATCGACGGTATGCATAAAGCATCCGCAAATACCCACTATGGGGATTGCTCGAATAAGCTTTCTGCAACCGTTCATTAGTTGTCCGGCTCTCAGTCTCGTCATCATCAAACAGTGGCAAATGAAGAAATTTCATTTGCGTGGGAATTTGATCTGGAAATTGCTTGCGTTCCGCATTTGACCGCAAATCAACATCCACCGTAATACCATAATCAAGCAGGGTTTGCTGGTCATCCTCAGACAACTCTGATAAATCCCCCGCCCTGACAAGCTTACGCCACTTGATTTTTCGGCCATCAACAGTTGAGTAACCACCGAGATCACGAATATTGACACTATGTGCTACTTCGATATGTCGATTAGTCGCCACCATTTTCAGACCTCCAAAAGCTTCAGATTACTTCGGCCAAACATTGCTGTAAGGAACGCCACCAGTAATGGGTGCCCCCAAGCGAGATTGACCGGTTACCAATTCTTCAGGCCACATTGGATCCATAAACAGTTTACTGCCAACGGCCAACATGTCCGCGTGAGCATCTTCCAAATTCTGCTGAGAACTCAATGCACCTGCTACCATTAATGGCAAGTCACCAACAGCTTTTCTGAAGATGTCTGGAATGGCAAAACTTTGCAGCTTATCACTGGTCAATGGCAATTGATTGTATTGCCGCAATGACAAACTCAAATAATCAATGCCAATTTCTTTTAGAACCATCGCCAGCATCAAATTGTCTTTGAGGGTCAATCCACCAGCTTCAATTTCTTCAGGTGACAGCCGGTAACCAATAATGAATGGCTTGTCAGCCAACTGTTTGGCAACGGCCTTTACTTGGTTAACTAGGAAAATTGGAAACTTCATTCGCTTAGCTAAGGAACCACCAAACGAATCTTGCCGCTGGTTCGAAAGCGGCGACATAAATTGCTGGAGCAAAAATGTATTCGCACCATGTAATTCAATCCCATCAAAACCAGCCTGGATTGCCCGTCTAGTTGCAGCGGCAAATTCATCAATAATGTCACTAATTTCTTCAGTAGTAAGTTCTTTTGGCATGTCCACGTAACCGTGGGTGGCTTTAATGGCACTTGGCGCCACAACTTCGTGGCCCTGCGTAATGTGCCCATTAGTCATCCGACCAGCGTGAACTAATTGCAAAATAGCCTTACCGCCACTAACATGGATGGCTTCAGCCAACTTGGTTAGGCCAGGAATCTTCTTATCATCAGCGGCACTCACCGAGCCGTAATCCGTATTCCCAGACGGTGAAACATAAGCTGAGCCAACAATATCCATGCCCACTTTCTGAGCATGCTGCTGATGAAAAAGGATATCGTTAAGACTCACACTGCCATCAAATAAGGATGACTGAATATTCAACGGGGCGAGAACGATCCGATTATTCAATTTGAAATCTTTCTTGATTTGATAATCATTCAAAATTTGTTGTAATTGCATAATGCTGTTCTCCACCTTTATGTTCTTGTGATTTTTGGAATATCAAAATCCAACAGATCGTGAAGCTTTTCAACCACTGCTTTGAGTGCTGATTCTACTTCTGAAACTTCGCCGATTATGACCACTGAACCACTAAATCGATCAATGAATCCAAGGGTTACATTGCTTGATTTGGTGGCAATATCACCCGCAATAATTGATGCTTCACTTGGCGTAATTGTCAGAATTCCAATGGCATCCCGATGAGCCTGTAGTCCGAGCTTTTCATAAATATCAGGCGTAGGATTGGCAACAATGTGGGCCAGGGTCACCTGTTTACCAGGAACGTATTCTTGAATACTCCGTTCAATATCTCTAGCCACTTTTACCACCCCATCCTGTTTTTTATCTGTTCAGCCGATTACTTTGGCCGTTTCTCGAGCAATAATTAACTCTTCATCGGTTGGAATTACGACAACTTTCACTTTGCTATCTGAAGTTTGAATTTCAATATCATTTGCTTGATTCTTTGCTTCGTCAATCTTGATGCCTAAATATTCAAGTCCTTCACAAACCCGAGCTCTAATTGGAGCAGAATGTTCGCCAACCCCAGCGGTGAAGGATAAGACCTTCAAGCCACCAAGATCTGTGGTATAAGCACCAATAAATTGTTGAATTTGATGAACATAGACATCAAGTGCCAATTTAGCACGCTGATTACCTTCAGCTTCTGCCTTCAAAACATCCCGAATATCGTTAGATACCCCTGAAATTCCTAAGACACCAGATTCGTGGTTCAACATGCTCCTGACATCTTCAGAGTCCAGATGCTCCTTTTCTTCAAGAAATGGTAAAATTTCCGGATCAATATCACCTGAACGAGTTCCCATCACCAGTCCAGCCAGTGGGGTAAAGCCCATTGAAGTGTTGACCGATCGACCATCCCTGATTGCACAGATGCTGGCACCATTTCCTAAATGACAAGAAATAAGCTTGTCAGCAACTTGTTCGCCAAAACGATCACGAACAACGCTATAAATATATTGATGCGACTGGCCATGGAATCCATAACGCCGGATCCCATATTTTTCAATATATTTATACGGTAAGGCGTATGTGTAAGCCTTTGGCGGCATTGTGCTGTGAAACGACGTATCGAATACGGCAACTTCTCGCGCTTCCGGTAACAATTTCTCAAAGGCTTCAATTCCTAACAAATTAGCCGGATTGTGTAAGGGAGAAAGCACTGACAATTCAGAAATTCGCTTGGCAACATCATCGTTAATCTCAACGGATTGCGTATAATAACTACCCCCATGAGAAACCCGATGACCAATGCCAACAATTTCCGACTTATCTTTGATTACACCACTTTCATTCAACGCTTGGATAACGAGCTCAGTTGCTTCCGTGTGATCTTTAACCGATTCGGTGGTGTTGTGCTTAGCGCCATCTGCCGTCTGGTAAGTAAAGACCGCATCAGGATGACCAATTCGATCAACCATTCCATGAATTAAGACCTGCTCATCGGGCATCAAATATAGCTTGAACTTCAGCGATGAACTCCCAGCGTTGATTGCAAGAATTTTCTCTACCATACTGTGCTTCCTCTCTGTCTCTAATTTAATTATTTGATGACTTTATCGTAAATTGCTTTCAAATCATCATCAGTTGGTACGACAGGATTTCCTGGGAAAGTACCGTCCTTCTTTGCATCAGCAACCACAACGTCCGTCTTCTTTTCAGCTTCTGCTGGGTCGATTCCGAACGCCCGTAAGGTTTGTGGGCAATCCATTTGAACCATCATTTGACGAATCTTAGCAGCAATTCGTTGAACGGCAATTCGATCACTCATCCCTTGGGATACCAAGCCGGTCTTCTTGATGGCAGCACCGTACTTGTGCAAGGCTTCTTCTGAATGACTGGCATTGTATTCAACAACGTGTGGCAAAAGCATTGCGCAAGCCAAACCATGCGGAACATGGAAGTTAGCACCCAATTGATGGGCAAGTGAGTGGCAAATCCCTAAACCGGCATTGTTAAACGCAATTCCAGCAGCACATGATGCTTCGTGAACAACTTTACGAGCTGCTTCATTATCACCATGTTTGTAGCATTCTACCAAACAGTGAGTAATAACATCGATTCCCTTTTCAGCTAAAGCATCAGTGATGGTATTAGCATCCCGTGAAACCAGTGACTCAAGTGAGTGAGTTAAAACGTCCAATCCCGAGAAGGCTGTGACACTCTTAGGGGCCGTCATCACAAGTTCAGGATCAAGTAACGCAATATCTGGAGTCAAATGATCTTTAATAATTGGCATCTTGGTATGATTCTTTGTATCAGAAACCACACTGGTGTTAGTTACTTCTGAACCAGTTCCACTCGTTGTTGGAATAGCAATAAATTCATCAATCGGATGTTGATAAACCTTCTCACCAAGGAAACGAATGGCTTTGCCAGTATCAATAGCTGAACCACCACCGATTCCAATCATCACATTAGGCTTAACTTTACCGAACTGTTCAACGCCTTCCATGATATTATCCAAAGGTGGATCAGGCTTTACGTCAGAAAAGATTGAAACATCATTGTTACCATCAACTTCACCCTTAATCTTGTCTAGGGTGGGGGTATTTGGCAAAAACGCGTCACAAACCATTAAAATCTTTTTGCCTTTTAAGGTCTGCAGCCAGTCTAAGCTGTCATTACCCGAGTAAATTTTAGTTGGAATTTGAATTTCTTCCATCTTATATTAGACCTCCCATGAACGCAATGAGAATCCTTCTGGGCAATTGAAGCGACGACGGCGAGTAAATGTCTTGGCAGTTGTTGTTCCTTCACCAGTTGGAGTAGCAATCGTTAACGCAGCGTCTCCACTCCAGTAACCATTATCGCCAACACCAGTTGCAGCAAATGTTGGGCCGTTAGCAACAAAGATTGACGTATTCATTCGGTGAGCTGCTTTATTAATGTGCGGAATATTTTCTGAGTGAATTGAGGCAGTATGGTGATTACCCATTTCAACTTCAATTGCGGTCTTCAAAACAGCATCGAATGTTGGGCAGGAAACAATTGGCAATAATGGCATTAACATTTCAGTCTTTACCAATGGGTGATCTTTATCGGCCTCAAAGATCACAACGGTTGGATGGCCTGTGTAAGATACACCAGCTTCATCCAGGATAAAGGTTGCATCCTTACCAACAAATTTACGATCAGGGGCACCATTTTCTTGAATCGTCATATGAGCAATTTCATCAATCTTACTCTGATCCGTTAACAAGAAGGCACCATCATTTTGCATTTTTTCAATCAGTTGATCCTTAACATCGGCTTGGACAACAACTTCCTTTTCAGCAGTACATAGGATGTTGTTATCAAATCCACATGAAGTGATAATATCATGAGCGGCCAAATCAAGATCGGCAGTATCATCAACCATGGCAGGTGGGTTACCAGCGCCGGCACCAATTGCTTTTTTACCACTAATTAATGCTTGGTGAACAACGGCAGGACCACCAGTTACAGCCAACATGTCAACATCTGGGTGGTGCATCATCTGTTGAACCGATTCAATGGATGGGGTTGCCAACGATACAACCAAATTCCGCAGACCGGTTGCTTTGTATACGAATTCATTTAAGTGCTCGATCATCCAACGCGTAATGTTCTTAGCACCTGGATGGGCACCAAAGAATAAGACATTGCCACCAGCAAGCATCATGATGGAATTGTTGATAACCGTTTCGCCGGGATTTGTACTTGGGCCAACACCACCGATAACGCCAAATGGTGTGTACTCATACATGATCATCCCACCATCGCCAGTTTCAACGTCTGGCTTCAAAATCTCAGGGCCAGCAGTGTTGTACAAGGCATTCTTCAGCTTGGTTTCCTTGGCTTCAACAGTTCCCATTCCGGTTTCATCCCGAGTTGCTTGGGCAATGTAGTGAATCTTTGGACCGAAGCCATCTTTAATTGCTTGAATGACCTTTTCACGAAATGCCATAGGTTTGTCAGCGTAAATTTCTTGAGCTTGTTTTGCAGCTGCAATCGCTTCATCAACAGTTTCAAAAATTCCGTTTCCTAAACCTGTGGGTTGGGCTTCATTATTATCAGAACCAGATTGCGATTGACCGCTTAATTCTTCTTTTAGAATTTTTCTGATTGCTTCTTCAATATTTTGTTCTTGCATATCTCACATACGCTCCTTAGAAAATTCTTGAACGGCTGCTTCGCAAATGGCTTGATCTTCTTCGATTAAGCCACCACTACAACCGATAGCACCAATCATCTGTCCATCCTCGATAAGTGGAATGCCCCCTGGGAATGAGACGAGCTTTCCATCAAGCATCGTTTCCATCTGATATAAAGGACCACCAGGTTGAATATCTTTACTAATGTCCTTGGTTGGCTCTTTCATCGCAATGGCAGACCATGCTTTCTTTGGCGCTAATGTGGAGCTAACCAAGTTTGCATTTGGCATATGGTACAACATCTGAACGGTTGTCGTGATATCCATAATACAAATTGTGACTCCAACGTGTAATTCGTCTGCCTTAGCAACAGCTGCGTCGATTACTTTTTCCATCTTATGACGGTCAAATGCATTTGAAGCGGTTGCATTTGATCCCTTAGATAAAACTTCTTTTACGATTTGATTAATTTGTTCTTTATCCATGGTCATTTACCCTTCTATCGCTTTACAGTATCGTTGAACAACTTTCTCGATAACCTTTTCCAGATAGTCCTGATGGTCTTCAGAACGGGCCATAATATACATGAAATCAGAAAGGCGATTGACATATCTCTCGATTTCCGGTCTTACGGGATTAACCTTCATAAACGCTACCAATTGTCGTTCAGCTCTTCTACATACCGTTCGACAAACATGAAGTTGAGCACCGGCAAGACTCGAACCCGGTAAAATGAAACTGTTAACTTTAGGCAATTGAGCAGTATAGTCATCAATAATTGACTCAAGATAATGAACATCGTCATCCGTTATAATTCTGCTTTGGGATCGGAACTTTTCAGCATCTTTAGTGGCAATTTCTCCCTGCAGGAAAAACATTCGGTATTCAACTCGCTGCAAGATTTTCTTGTTGCGCTCGCTGATACAAAACTTATCAGCCAGTGAAATGTTGGCATTCAGTTCATCAAACGTTCCATAAGTTGAGACCCGCAAAGAGTCTTTAGATACTCGCTCGCCGTCAAAAAGGCTTGTTGATCCTTTATCGCCGCCCTTTGTGTAAATGGCCATTTAAAATCCCTTCTTTTTTCATTTGTCGAATCGATCAATAATTCCTACAATCGAACAATCATTTACATCGTTTTGGACTTGACTGACCGTAGCTCGTCTTGCACCGGCACCACGTACTAATAGTACATATTCGCCAATTCCGGCTCCAACTGTATCAGCAGCGACTTCTTCGGACTTCGTAGGCTTGCCTTCAGAATCCACTGGCTGAACAATCATTAGTTTTCGGCCAACCAATGAACGATCTTTTTGGGTAGCTACGACGCTCCCCATTACTCGTGCCATATACAATTTTCATCAGTCCTCATTTGTATTATCATTTGTTTCAGCTGACTAATTTGTTCAGCCTCACCAGTAAGCTTTTGATTCGGAGTTACAACAACAATTGATTTATCCGGCAGCGTAGCAAGATCTGAACGACTGATTGCCTTCTGATAAAATGAAGTGACTGCCCGCTTTTGATCAACGACAAATGATACAGGCCAATCTAACAACATTTTTTTTGGAATAAAGTTGACCATCGATGAACTAATCTGAAAAGTAAAGTTTACTTGGAAACTAATCCCTTGTAATATCCACTTTGTCCAGGAATCGTCCAGATTCAGCCGGTAGATGTTGGCCAACAGTGGAATTGTCACGTTATCAATGGTCACATTGGCATAATCTGTATAAACACCCTGATCGGGCACTAGTCCCTCACTGGAATGATCAACTTCGTAAGATTGGTGTTCGCGCTGCCTGATTTTAGCCAGTACTTGCTCAACAATATGATCCATTTTGGCCACCAACCTTTGCTATTTGTTCAAAATCTCAACTTTCCTTTGGAAGAATAATGTGACCAACCGTGTCACCACGAACATTAGCTGCACTTGCTTCATCAGTATCCAAATGCATTTCTGTGACAAAATCTTTTCTTGGACGACAAACAACATCATCATACGTTGTCCGGCGTTCTGGCGAATCGATTCGTACAGAAACAATATCTCCTAGTTTGACACCAAAGCGTTGAGCATCTTCTAAACTCATATGGATGTGGCGTTTTGCAACAATGACTCCTTGAACCGTTATTTCAGCATCTGGCGTCTTAATTTTAACTGATGGGGCCCCATCGAGGTGACCAGACAAGCGAATGGGCGCATCAATTCCAAGTGTAAAACACTCTGAACGGGCAATTTCAACTTGTGAATGTGAACGATTTGGCCCAAGCACACGAACATTTTCAATCTTTCCAGAAGGTCCAATCAGTGTTGCTGTTTGGTTGGTTGCAAATTCTTCTGGCTGCTTTAATCGTTTTAGTATCGTCATCTTTTGATTTGGAAATAATGTGTTATAGTCCTCATCGGTTAAATGGATATGATGATTTGATACACCAATTGGAATTCGATAAGGGTCATTTTGCTCATCAATTACTTGACGAATTATTTGTCGAATCTTATCTTCAGTAATTTCCATAAATCACTAACCGTCCTTAGATTGAATTTGAATTATTTCTTGTCAATATTTGGCAAGATACCTTCAACTTCTGAATGTGGACGAGGAATGACGAATGAAGTTAATACTTCACCAACGTTTTCTGCAGCAGAAACTCCTGCGTCAACGGCAGCTTTAACGGCACCAACATCACCACGGACCATAACAGTTACCAACCCACTACCAATCTTTTCTTGACCAATTAAAACAACGTTAGCTGCTTTAACCATTGCATCGGCTGCTTCGATAGAGCCAACTAATCCTTTTGTTTCGATCATTCCAAGTGCGTTATTCATAATAAATTCCTCCTAATTTGTTTACTTCTTAGTTTGTTTTCTAGGTGTTCGTCGAGTATTTGACCGCTTACTACGTGCTGCCTGACTCGTAGACTTACTAGTTGTTTTAGAACTAGTGGACTTTGTGGTGGCAGCCCTCGTAGTTGCCGGCTTATTATCTGACTTATCGGCAGGCTTTGTTGCCGCTTGAGCTGTCGGCTTTATTTCAGACTTTGACTCATCCTTCTTAGTAGAAGCAGAACCAGGCGTGGTACTTGACCCACCATTAGAACCACCACCTTTTGGACCGTCATCTTTTGGATTGGCGTTGGTAGCTGATCCGCCATCCGGTCCATCATCATCTGGGCCATCGTCATCGGAATCATCATATTCAGTTGCAGCATCAAATTTACTCTTGATGGCATCATTTTTACCTAACTCGCTAATTCCCGGTGCGGGATTGGCAATTACCATCGAGCCAGCAACCCGATCGCCCATTTCGCCTTTCCCAGCATCAATCGCTGCTTCAACAGCGGCAACATCGCCAGTAACTGAAACGGTAATCCAACCATTACCTTTTGTATTCTCAAGAAACTTTAATTGAACTTGAGCAGTTTTAAGCATTCTATCAGCAGCAACGATCGCACCAGACAGACCCTCGACTTCTAGATATCCAATTGATTCCATAAATCACTCACCTGTCCTTATTTCTTAAATGGTACTCCTTTGACCAATCTTGCGGCATTGGCACCGATCTTTCTGACATTTGTCGGATTGTCGATAGGAACCACAAAAAGTGGCTCATTTGGGTTTAAATTTTTGTAATGAACCACAATTTGTTGATCGTCAAACGAGATGCCAACCGATAAACGTGAGGCCACTGCCGCTTGATAGGCTCGATCGACAGCTGAACTAGAATCCGCTACCTGTATCATTTGGAAAGGAATTTGCTCCTCTTCGATTCCATGTAGCATTGGTTCCAAATTGCCAGGAAGTTTGTTATTCAATTTGTCGGATAAAGCTATTAAAATTGCCGGTCTATCATTATCGATTGCCATGTGCTATCCTCTTTTCTCGCTTGAATATGAAAGAATTAACCCAGTTGCAACGGCGTTTCGTGGGCCTTCAATTGACCGAATGTTTCCACGCCCAGCTACCAAGTTATAATGTGACAATGCATCAGTCACAAGTTGAGGAATTTCAAAATCAAGAGCAGATCCTCCAACGATCACAACAAACGGAATATCTCGAATGTTTCCTGTTGGACTAACATGTCTCAAAGCCCGGAGTGCATTCGTTACAAATACTCGTTTCTTGGCAGTTTGTCGGACAATCTTGACTTTCTCAATACTCAGATTACCCGGAAGTGGCTCATAACCATCTGGCTTAATTGCAACAACTCTCGCAAACAAATTTGATGGCAAGGGTTTCTCAAAGAATTGAACTGAGCCATCTTCATGTCTCAACTGAAAGAGATTTTCTACTTTAGCAAGCGGATAACGCTTAATGTCCTCAGCCAAGTAAATATCATCTAGTCCAAGCTCAGAGTTGATTATCATTGTAACCATATCCCCAGCACCAGCAAGATGAATTGCGACCTTTTTATCCTCTTTATTAATAATTGATGCGTCAGTAGACCCAGCACCTAAATCTAGGATCGCCATTGGTTTACTGGTACCTGGAGTTGTTAATGCGCCTAATATTGCAGCTTCAGCTTCAGCCCCACCAATTTCAACAGGAACGCGCAAATCTTGTTCAATCAAGTTCGCAATAATTTGCATTTGTAAATGATCCGATTTAACCATTGCAGCAATTCCAACTGCTTGCTCCATGGAGAACTCGCCGGCAAGTCCGCCAGTAACCTTAACCGGAACGGAGGTATTAACTGCAAGTAAATCCTGGATAGCAATATCTTGATTTTGCTTGCCGGTCAAATCAGCCATCGTTTGCCGAACCTTTTCAAGCATACCGCCAACGTTAGTTCCTGACTTACCAGTGATATCATCAATTGAATCAAACTCATTAACCGCTTTCATAATTGCTTCAGCACCCGCGGCAACATCAACTTGAGCTTTTCCTTTATTACCAGTAATATAAACAGTTCCGGCAGGAATTACCCGAGCTTTAACATCACCTTTTGGTGTTTTAATCACAACCGCTGAGCGATTTCCAATCAATGCCCTGGCAACCGGTACAATGTTTTTCGTTTCTTCAGATGTTAATCCGAATAGAGTCGCAATCCCATACGGATTAGATAATTGAGAAATAACTTTACCCTGTGGGGCAACTTCAACAGCTGCTAGCATCCCTAATGGAACTTTATCAATTCGGGCAACTTCATCAACAATCGGAATTTTGTTTTGTAATCGATTATCAACGAGGACACCATCATCACTTTGCATAATCGCAGCGGTAATATGGAAGCCCGATGCGACATATGCATCAATTAGCTTTGCCGCATCAGCAAAATCAACATCTTTAGGAATTAAAACAATGTAGTTGCGTGAATGATCACTTTCATGAAGTAATTGTAAAAGTTGAACCGTATATCCAGAACCCGTTCCTACACCACCTGGAGTACCAGGATTATGACCAATCATCGTTGACTCGGTAATAATCGTTTCAGTAATCGTTTCCATCGCAACATCACCAATAACTGGTGTTGCTTCATTAATTCTTATCAAATTAACTGACGACAGATCGGTATGAGTAGAATTCAAAACATTGTCAATTGACTTTTTAACGCCAATCAAATTCTGCTTTGTTCCTTTAATTCCAGTTGTAGCTGCAATTCCCGATCCCAGAAATTTAACTTCGCCACTATCAGACACATCAGCGAGGGCAACTTCAGTTGAAGAATTACCAATATCAACACCAATCACACGTGTCATGCTAAAACCCCTAACTAGATATTAATTATCACCTTTAAGTTTCTTGTTCTTCTCATAGTTTTCAGCAGCTTCTGCAAACCAATTTGCACAAACAGGTGCATTATACTTATCTCGCAGTTCGCTCGACATATCTAATAATTCTTGCTTACTTGAACGATAAGGACGTAAAGCATTATATAGTTGAAGAAGTCGATCATCAGGAATTTGAGTTAATTCTGCAGCTCTCTGGAAGTTCTTCTGAATTGCAACTCGTCCAGCGCTAGCAGCAATTTGCCCCTGCATACGCAGTGTATCTGGGGTAATTCGTAAATCCTTTGGGCCAACAGTGCCATCAACAACATTATCTAGTGTGATGTCATGTAAGCTCTTTCCTGTTGGGGATTTAACCTTATCAGGATGTTTTTCAAAAAGTGGATAATCATTTCGACCTAGTTCACTATCAGAATTTGTCGGAGTTGAAGTTGATGTTGAACTGGATGCTGATGAGTTTTCATCTTTCAACTGACTCATGATTTTATTTACTAATGAATCTACCTCGCTCATATTGACCCTCCTTAATTAAATGATACTTGAATTTCATCGGACGGTTTACCAGGAACTACCTGCTTCGTTTCTTGAATATGCATCAAAGCAGACAATGCTTGATATTGCACACGAGCCATCTGATCATTCACAGTAGGAACAGGATTAGGAGACATCCCTTTTGCATATTGAGCTGCGTTTTTACCAATTGCTCGATACGTATCCAATGTCAGCACCGGTGCCTGTGGGAATAATTCCAAATTACTCAATGGTTCTTGGTCCTTTTGATGAATGATCGCTGTTCCTTTTGATTGAATCGCAACAGAAATTCCAGAACCTGAAAGTTGATCAGCGTCAACAGAACAGAAAGAAACGTCTGAGGTACGATAGACTTTTACAACCCGAGCCTTCAAACCTTCCTCTTCAATTCCGGCAATAACCTGACGTAAAACATCCTTATGAGGTAATTTGGTCATTGTTCGTGTTAATACTTCTGCAAATGCTGGCGCAACCGCGATGACAACTTCATCTTTTGACAATCCTGGTTTGGCTACGCCAACATGTTTGAACCAGTCAACTGGTTTGATATCAGAAGTCTGACTACTTGAAGGTGCAGCTTGAGTTGCTGTCGCTGCTGAGTTTCCAGAATCATTAAACGAAATTGGTGTATCAGTGTTTTTCATTTCACCTATAACGTCTTTAATAATACTTCTTAATAATGTTTCATCTATTTCTTGACTCATCTAAATTTGCCTCCCTTCAAAAGTCGTACTAGAAGTCCATATGTTGTGGATCCATAGCCCATGGAATATCTTTAATCTTGTCCCATGTGTCTTTATCTTCCCACAAACGGTACCCAGTACCAGGGCCTTGATAATCGTTAGGATTGTCAATAGCTGAAATGCAGTGCCAATTCTTATCAAAAATGGCAGACGTTTGAAGGTAATCACCACAAACTTTTTGCTGTGCCAAAGCAAGAACAGCTTGAGCAACATCGTTAAATCCGTGATCATGAAGTGCCTTAATGATATCTGAAACAGTAATACCACGATCCATTAAGTCTTGTGCTGCCTTCATATCCTGAACCATATCTCGCTTAGGCATATCGTCTGAGTTGCTTGCATAAGTTGCAGCTTCAACTTCTTCATCAGTAATTGCTGGTAATCCTAATCCATCAAAAACAGCTTGAATTGCCTTAGCGGCTTTATTTCTGATCTTAATAGCATCTTCTTCATGGATAGGTAAAATACCACCGTTAACAGCCAAATCACGTTCCATTGCGCAATAATCATCATAATCTAAAACATCCATGTTAGAACCTGCGAAGGTGTTGTCACGGTTTTCTTCAGCAGCATAACCGGATGAAATGTAGTCAGTTCCGGCAATGAATTGACCAATCATTCGTTCAGTTCGACGAATATCAGAATGTGAGAATGCTTGATCACAACCAGAAGCACACTCAATATCCATCATCATGCACATCAAGTTTTCACCAAGGACTTCACGGATACCACCGGGCACAGCACCTGGGATACCAATACAACTAACACCACCGTTTTGTAATCCTTGAACACCTGATGCTTTGGTAATAAAGATACAACGAGCTTCCAAGTACAGCATTGATTTGCCTTCAGTGTAGCCCATCATAGCTTCTGAACCAGCACCTGAAGTAAATCGCATCTTCAATCCACGAGATGCATAACATGAAGCCAAGAACCCTTTTGACCAAGGTGTATCATCACCATCAGTAAATACTCGGTCGGTTCCATAAACTGAAATAGTTTCAGCGTAAGCAGTGAATCCACGCATCCCTAAACTCAATTCTTCAGATTCCTCAACAGAACATTGAGTAATAACACCTGGACGACCTGTTTGTGACCCAACCATAATTGAAATGGCATTCATTGGGGCATAACGGGCAATCGCAGTAGTCGTTTCTTGTTCTGGAAATCCTCGAAGAGCAGCTTCAGCAGCATCAGCAGCGATTTCAACTGGGTTATCCAAAGTGTTAGTAATATGACATTGAGTAGCCGGTGTTCGACGTGGTCGCATCTTTTGAACAGCCACAATCATTTCACCAAAGTTTAACTTGCTAATAACTTCCTCGGCTTTGGCTGGGGTGATGGCCGTAGTGTATTTAATGATTTCTGAACGCGATACATTAGGATCAACAAGCATGTGAGCAATCTTTAATGAATCAGTGTTCATTGCCATTTCAGCATTGTCCAAATTAAGACCATATTCTGCAATGTACTTATCAATTAAATCAAAGTCTTCTTTTTTCTTACCATCAAGTTCAGTAATTTCACCGTTCTCTAATTTGATACTAGGCTTAGGATCGTTCTTACCTTCCAGGGCAACTAATCCTTCGTCATCCCACTCTTTAACAAAACCATCCAAATGAACTGGACGTTTCTCTAATTTTTCAAATCTCTTTTGACGTTTCAATTGTGTTCCTCCTTTCGACTACTTAATGTAAGATGGGAAGTCATTAACGGGCTTCTCACCCATCGCACCAAGTAATTTCAGTCCGACTTCTCGGCCGGCCTTAACGGCTTGTCTTACGGCACCTGAATCACCACTAATATGAACCATCCCTTCGTTTGAGAAGCTGGTTCCATGCCCTGGCGATGCAAATGATAAAACATTAACACTAGCCGTTTTAATTGCGGTATCGGCCATAATGACTCCGATGCCTGAAGGAGCACCACAAATCAAACCGTATGCTTTACCTTCTGGAGCACCAAATGCTGCGTGACAAGCACCTGCTGCCCGAGCAGTGAATTGTAATTCCAAATGGCCAGCCGCCGAATTATAAACGTCGCCAAAGGTCGTACTCAACGTGTCTAACGCAACCTTAATGGCTGAACGTACATCCGATGGGTCATACCCACCAATTAAAATTAAGGAACCATGTCCAGCACCGCCCTTTGTATCACGGGGGAGCTCGATATCGATTACTTCTGTATTGGTTGCTTTAACTGCTTCATCCATGGCCATAATATGTGGCCCAGCTCCAGAACGAGCACTTAGTACACCCAATACTGAATACCTCTTAGTTACATGAAGTTGATCTAACAATAAAGGATCAACACTTGGAATACACATTCCAATGGTGTCACCGATTTTTCGAGTTCCAACTAATTCAGGAACGGCACTAGTAGAGTTTAAGAAATCATTCATTTGCTGTCCTCCTGACGACTTTGACTGATCCTCACCCTTAACCGAAATACCTTTTTTCATCATTTCGTTAAGGACTTGCTCAACTAACGCATCATTATCTTTATCCATAATTATTACCTACATAATCATCAAATTTTTTCTAAATTATCAGTTTACTTTGAGGCAGCGTTCTTTAAATCATTAGGATCTGGAAGAATCTTCTCAACATCCGTGTGTGGACGTGGAATGACATAGTTGGAAACAACTTCGCCGATGTTTTCTGCGGCTGATACACCTGCATCAACAGCTGCTTTAACAGCACCAACATCACCACGAACCATCACAGTTACCAATCCGTGACCGATTTTTTCCTGACCAACTAAGTTCACATTGGCTGCTTTAACCATCGCATCGGCAGCTTCAATGGATGCTACAAGACCTTGAGTCTCAATTAAACCTAAAGCTTCTTGTTCCATGTGAAATTCCTCCTAAGTGTGTTGAACCAATCTCTCGGTTCGCGAAATTGTGAACCGTTGGACTAATTCAATTGTTTTTGAAAACACTTTCAGTATAAGGAATTTGCATTATGATATCTTAAACAAGTTCATCTTTAAAATAACAATATTTGAAAACGGTTACACAACAAAAGATAAAATAACAAGAAAGTACTAACTATTTCAATGATTTATCTTGTAATCGCGATTTGATTATCATAAAATTGAATCAAGGTGGAAGCGGTTCCACTATACAATTGTAATTGGCTTCATAAATGACTAGGGGGCACGATAATGATCACCTATTCTCTCAAACAGAAAGACTATCAAACGCTAGCTGAAGCAATCAACACTTTTTCTGGGATTACTCAAATTGACACAGCCTTTTATACCTTGGATGGCCAACTTTTGAAAAATGGGAGTATTTTCCAACAACCAGAAGATGTCCAGCAAAGTCTCAACGTTTATTCTGACGAGATCTTTTCGATCTTTCCAGTGACAATGAATTACAAACTCTGGGGGCTCGTTATTTGCAATTCTGTCAACGTCTCACAGCAACGAATATCGTTATCAAGAAACTATTTAGAAAACATTATTGGGCAAATATTTGAATCAGACACTGACGTTAACATTTCCGTCTGGGATGCGCTTGGAAGTGAAGGCATCTCTGCACTCCGGAACTTCGACACTTACTTAAGAAATGAAGCGAGCAAAAAGATATCGTCAACACCGGTTGAGTCAATGCCCGCAATCAATGGCGGAAAAGCCAGTGAAGCTAATTCGCTTGACGATGATGCTTCCGGCAACATCTATCACAGCCTAGAGGCCTGTCTTAACTACATCAAAAGCAATATTGATCAGACCATCTCACTAGACGAAGTTGCCCAACACGTATTCCTGTCGCCATCGTATTTGAGCCGCATATTCAAAAAAACTATGCACGTGAACTTTATTGATTACATCAATAATCAAAAGATTGCCGTTGCAGGTGAAAAGCTCTGTTTAAGCGAGTCGCCAGTAAGCCATATTGCCAAACAAATTGGCTTTGCACAAACCAGCTACTTTACCAAAATTTTCAAGCAGCATACCGGTTTAACTCCTTCTGAGTTTAGACAGCGAAACGCTTCAATCCAGAAGATCGTGACAATCCATCGCGACCTGACATGGAAGGATAGCGACAGCGTCTATGATGTTTCTAAGCAGTATTTTCAAGATCATAATATTAGCTATTATTCCCAACCCGTCAATGGGTTCCCGTACATCAACAGTATTGCTGGGTTAGCCGATTCCTCAGGTCAACGCGGATGGATATTCACCGTTGATTGCAAGCAGCCCAACGCTTCATCGATGTTAGTCCCAGTGGCAGGCAAGTCGGTTATTCAGTGGATTTATACCGAATATCCGGGTGATTGACTTTTTTAATGACGACAAATAGGCCTTTAACAGCATTTTTTGATGGCTGTTGAAGGCTTTTGGTTTTGGGATTATGCGGTTGAAACGGGTTTTAAGAGTTTGACACTTAATATCCCCCACTAAAGCCCAAAATCAGCATTTCCGCCATTACGTTGAGAAAACGTGCCTCAAGAGGCTGACGCTTAACATATAAGAAGGCCCCCACTAAAGCCCAAAATCAGGCTTTAGTGGGGGCCTTCTTATATAATCGCGTCAAAGCGCCTCTTTCGGCACTCTAACCCTTTAAAGCAAACTGAATCGCTGCGGCCAAGATTCCACCTGCTAACGGTCCGAACATTGGTACCCATGCATAGCCCCAATAGGCGTTTCCTTTGTTAGGAACCGGCAAAATTGTGTAGGCCAAACGTGGACCCCAGTCACGGGCTGGGTTGATGGCGAACCCGGTGGTCGTACCTAATCCAGTACCAATAACGAAGATCAAGAAGCCAACGATAAATGGCTTGAGTCCTTGCGTAAAGTTACCTAAGTTTAACAAGATGAAGATAAATGCAAATGTGGCAAATAATTCTGAGATGAAATTAAATAATGGCGATTTGATTGCTGGTCTCGTTGCAAAAATTCCAACTTGGTTTCCTGAAGCTTCATCAGGAGTTGCCTTGAAATGAGGAGCAAATTGAATGATAACCAGTGCTGCCCCAACGAAAGCACCTAAGAATTGACCTGCCAGATATGGCAAAACCTGACTCCATGGGAAGAAGCCGAAGCAGGCAAATCCAATTGTTACGGCGGGATTCAAATGTCCCATTGATCCGAGTGATCCAGCCACATAAACACCCATGGCAACGGCCATCCCCCATGACAAGCAGACAAACGTCCAATTAGCCCCCTTAGCATAGGCCTTGTTCAAATTAAACCCAGCACCGGTACCGGCACCAAGCATAATCAAAATCATGGTGCCAAAAAATTCACCAATAAAACCATCCATAATATATCCACCTACCCTTTAATTGATAAGCCATAATCGACGCATTAAGAATAGCATAGGTTCAAGTGAAAATATTCACCTAATTGATTTTGAGTCTGACATTAAATTGGTGATCGGGTACAAAATATTGTCATTGCGCAAAATGTTATCAATTGAATTCTAAATAAATATTGAATTAAACTGAGTTCCTTTGGTTAATTTTCCAGAATCCCACCAAAAATAAAGTCACAATCTTGAACTGACTTCAAAATTGTGACAGTTAATGATTGTAACAAAACAGTCACGCTTCCAATTATTCTGAAAGGGTTATCAAACATTTAACTGAATGAGCTTAACTTCATGCTTGCTGACCTTATATTCTGAATAATCGCCTGCGTTAAAATTCACAGACCACCAATCAACATCAGGATACCAATGATGATGCAATGTCCGTAACACGCCCAAATGGGCAACAAGCAGAACTGTGCTATCCGCTGGCAAAGTCTCCAGGTAGTGATCAATAGTTTTAATCACTCGTTTTTCAAAATCATGAAAAGGTTCTGCTCCTTCTGGAGTCACATCAAAGGGAGCCTTTAACCACTTTTCCCAGACGTCCGGATAAGCGGCTTCAACCTCGTTGGCATTCTTGCCCTCCCAATTTCCAAAGGGCATTTCGTCAAATTCCGGTTCAACAATCACCCGAGTAGTCGGATGATTCTTTTCGACCGCATTCAAAGTTTGCTCAGTTCGTTTCAAATTACTTCGAATTGCAATCGTAATTGGCACATTTTTTAGTTTATCAGCTAATTGATCAGCTTGCTTTAAACCGATATCATCCAATTCAACATCGGCTTTACCATAATATTTTTTCTCGCGGTTATAAGCTGTTTCACCATGGCGACTCAACAATAACTTCATCTAGATCACCTTTACTAACGCTGCCAGTACCAGTAGGAAAACAATTTGGCCCAGTTCACCATACGCACCAATTGTGTCACCCGTAAAACCACCAAGCTTACGATTAATGTAGTGACGATAAATCCAGGCACAGACAATCACCATAACGTAAGCAATTAGACCACTAATGCCCAAAATCAAACCAATCACAATAATTGCAAATAATTGAGCAACGGCAATTCGCCACGGGGAAACCCCTGTCCATAACGCGCCGAGGCCCTTCGTCTTACCAGCATAAACCATCTTATAAAATAGCAAAACCATACCAGTTTTTGCCACCATCGTCGTCACTGCAGTTAACCCAACCATTTGCCACAACTTCAGATACGGTGAGGCCACCACACCAGCCCCCATCACAATTGCATAGAAATAAGTCAATGCCAGGCTGCCCATAGTACCAATGCGACTGTCCTTCATAATTTCTTTAATGCGGTCAACGGTGCGAGAAGAGTACAGGCCATCCGCTGTATCGGCCAGCGAGTCCAAATGAAATCCCCCGGTAATCAGGCCGTCAGAAATCCAGTACAGGATCCAAGCAAACCAAATCGGGAAAATTAACGTCATCAGCCAAAAAAATAAGGCTTCAATACAGCCGATCAAAAAGCCAAATAGCGTAAAATATTGAATACTCTTCTTAAACCTGCTGGTAGCGTCCTTTATTTCATACGGAACTGGAATTCGAGTAAAAAACTGGGTCAGTAAAATCAACGACTTTATCATTAACGATCATCCTTAACTACTTCAATTTATGAATCCAAAACTGCTAATCTCGCAATTAATGCCAACTTGGGGAAAGCTTGTTCAAACTGTTGCTGCTGAATTGGCTTAATCGCGATCAGTACGACCGTTGCAGGTCCAGCAGACTGATTTTTATTAGGAACGCTCAAATCTGCAATCGCTTCAATTTTAGCGTGATGGGTTTCGGCCATTTGAACCAGTTCATAGCGAACTCCGCGAGAGCCTACTGGTAACATATCCACAACAGCATCATTTGCCCTGATCTTTCGAACCAAATCGTATGAAAAAATTGTGGCTAAATGCTTTTTAACTTCCTCACCAACGTATGGGGTTCCAAGCTGATAAACGAGGGCTGCTCCAGAAAAGTGAATTGAAGCGACATTGATCTGATGAGCCTTGGCAACAACCGTAACCCCAATTGAGGTTGTCTGAGTCCGCATGTTGTCTTCCGTACTCCCATTCAGCGGGAGACCAGATAACCCTGCCTTTTTGAGCTCTTGGCGAATGCCCCAAATGACCCGCTCGCCAGTTGGCTGCAATTCATTGCCAATTGTATCGACAATCGTGATGGGATCCGCACCAAAACACATCAATTCCATCAGTGGTACTCGCACTGAATAAGCCGCTGTAATTGCTGGATCAATTAACACTTCGTCAAATTTTTTCTCCCCGATCCCAGCGCTACAATCACAGGCAATCACTAATGTGTTGTGCGCATCAAGTCTAACCAGGGAAAGATCTCGAAATTGTCCACCATCGCCATTCATTTGGTGTCTCTCCTTTCACGAAAAGTTGGTGCTAACCGCATGTAACGGTGCGCCTAACAATACCAAAGTCAAGTTAGCTATGGAGCCGCAAAAATGGGGCTTCCTTCACCCGTTTTGGCAGGGCAGCATAAATCACTTCACACACAATCAAATTGAGGATTGTCGCAATTGTCAGTGGCACAAAGTACACATAGACTGCTTGTTTTAACAAGGGATACATGAACACTAATTCAATTGGGACGTTAATTGCATAACCAACGATATCAGCAATCACCACCCCTTTAATGGCTTCTTTGCCAAGCTTTTGACGCAGCCAGCCAAAGACAAACATACAGATTCCCATTGCAACAGCGATGATCAAGTGAATCGGCAAGGTGAGTGGAAATCCCGCCAATGCAGCCGACACTAAGTGACCAAATATGCCAAGAAAGCCACCAAATACAGGTCCCAGCAAAATAGCCCCCAAAAATGCCGGTGCTGAATCAAATGCCACCGATCCCATAATCTTAACGTTGGCGCCAATAACACATAATGCCAACAACATCGCCGCCAAGACCATCCGTTTTAAACGATTTGAACGATTCATAAAATCCACTTCCTATCATTACTAAATAATTTCTAGTCCAAGAGAATCATAACATTAATTGTGAACCGTTCAACATGACTCACCGGATCAGTCAAGATTGTTGTACGCATTGAACAAAAGTGAGGTAATGGGAAGCGACAAACGGCTGATCCCGGCCATTTAAGCCAAAAAAATAATGCATTCCAAAACCAAAATGCATTACTTTTTCACTTAAATTCTGGGATCAAAACGCCTTTGGTCCCAATCTCTTGATCAAAATATACTATTTATTCTGATTTTTGATAATAATAGTTAATTTGTGCTTTTTTGCTGTTCGAGCTGAGATAAGAGTACATTTTCAAGGCCGTCTTACCGTTGTGCTGAACCTTCTTGAAATAAAGTGGACTGTTGACGTTGATGAGCGTCAACTTCCAATAACCGTGCTTGTTGACTTTGTTAGCGACTTTAAATAAGTAATTGCTATCCTTGGTATTCGCGTATTTATCAACGTTATCGTAGAAAGTAATTGCCTGATAGTTTTGGTTCGTGGCCTTGGCGGCTCCCTGCTTGAACGTGTACTTTGTCAGTCGATATTTTACCGCGCTCTTGCCAGTTGTGCCATCTGAATATTTGCCGTACCAAGTTCCTTGAAGTGCCTGGGGAACTGGATTAGCCGTCGTCTTTGCATGAGCAGACTGAGCAGCAGGAACAATTGCTGCCAAGCCGGCCGTTACTCCGAGAATGGTAAGTGTCTTAGAAATTTGCATTAATCTATCCTTTCTTTTACAACCAAACGATTGGAAGTAGTCTAACAGAAATGAGCGATTCATGCAAAATTGATTCTATTGACGGTGCTGATCATTTTGTAAAAAGTCCGCTTTTTGCAAGGCCTCATCCTTTTCCTTTAAGGCTTCATCTTTTTCATTGAGGTTAAAGACTTGCCAGCAAATGAGGGCCACACTCCAGGTGATGATAAACAGGCCAACGAGCATAATGCCAAGGATATTGAAGTTCAATGCCTGTGCCCATTTGATAATAAAGAAATGGGAATGGATATCCGATCCAAAGGCCTGTAAAACATCGACGATGCCGACGAAGAACGCTGCGGTGACTGACAGGCCAGTGAGCGCTAAATTATAATACACCTTCCGATATGGTGAAGAGAACACCCAGCTGTAGGCAGTGCTCATGAATAAGCCATCACTGGAATCCATTAGGCACATCCCCGCCGTAAACAACAATGGGAATGAGAAGACAGCAAACCACGGAATGCCTTTACTGGTTGCAACCGCTGAAGTTGCCAAAACGGCGATTTGAGTGGCTGTGTCAAATCCCAACCCAAACAGGAAACCAACGCAGATAACCTGCCAATTGTGATTGATCAAATTAATACTCTTTTTGAAAAATCTAAAAATCTTCGTGTCAGTCGATTGATTTGCCTGCTCAACGTTGCCATTATTGATGGCTTTAAACGACTTCCAAATTCCGACTAAAATCACGAGGTTAATGGTTCCAAGCAGAATTAACATAAACCCGGCAAATAACGTGCCGAAGATGCCGCCAACGTTTTGTAGTGCGGGCAGCTTTGTCTTTGACCACTCGACAAAGAAAATCGTGATGAGGGCCATGATGATGACCACCAGCGAATGACCAAGTGAAAAGTAAAAACCGACCCCATGGGTATTTTTACCATCATTGACCAGCTTTCGAGTCATGTTGTCAATTGCAGAAATGTGATCAACATCAAAGGCGTGCTGAAGGCCAAACGTAAATGATAAAAACGCCATCCCCAATAACGCAGGGTATCTATTCAGATAAGAAAATACCAGTACCCAACCAACAACAAAAATTGCTAAAACATATCCACCAAACTTTGCAATATCCGGCTTAAGTGCGTAATGCACCATTGAACCATTTGTTGAACTTTCCAAAGCAATTCCTCCCTGATGACTGCGGTATTCAATCAGGATAAACAATCTGTCGATTATGGTCAGAAGCTGTTTTGATCGTTCATGGTGATTGTGTATACTTTTACAAGCGCACAAAGTATAGCACCAAAGAAAGCGCATTTATTAGCAAATTTTCGTTAAGTTGGCTGAAGGAAACGGAAAAATGTGACTATTTTAAGAGTGCGAAACCAAGCGGTTAATAATCGGAGTAGTTAACTACATATCCACCTCTCAACACTTGGCCAACTACTAGAGTTAATAATGACTCTTGGAGTTTGCTTCAAGTTACTTCGATCAGTCACAATGCCATCGTTCAAAGTGAGGACCACCTTTAATTGCCGTTGTTCATCCAGAAACTTTTGAATCTGCGGGGTCCCACTACCGTATGGGTATGTGAAGATCGGTGAACGATAGCCAATTTTTTCTTTCAGCACATCTTGGCTGGTGGCGTAATCGTGCTTGAAGCGGGTATAGTTGCGGGGAAGATTGAACACTGGGGTTCCATTATCCACTAAATAGTGCATTCGATTGGTATGAACACCAAATGTGACCAAGTTACCAGCACGCTTTTTCATCCGTAAAATTGCCGGCCAGGTTGCGAGCTTTGTGCCTTGCTTATACCACCCAGTATTTCCAGTAATAATTGAATCGGTGAACGGATAATGATGCTCCAATAATACCGGCAAGGCGTTGCCAATCATCGTTCGGTCAATATCATCGAAGGTAATCGTCACCATCTTTCCCCGAATTGGCTCATGCCGATCAATCTTTCTGATCAGCTCAGGCATGGAGATTACTTTAATGTGATGGTCTTGGAGATAATTCATCTGCTGCCTGAATTCTGGTAAATTAACATTAAAGTCATGAAACTGGCTATTTGGTGACACATCTTCATCAAATTTAACGATTCGGGTATTATCCAAGACTCGATGATAGCAAAAGACCATCACCCCATTCTTAATCTGCTGGTCGTGAGCTGAAATGGCATAACTAGGGCGATTACCCAGCTCATATTCGATGTTTCGATGGGTGCTGTATGCCAATAAACTCAAAAACAGCACAATAAATCCGGTTAGGGCCCA
Source organism: Lentilactobacillus sp. TOM.63 (assembly GCF_030361045.1). Classification (NCBI taxonomy): domain Bacteria; kingdom Bacillati; phylum Bacillota; class Bacilli; order Lactobacillales; family Lactobacillaceae; genus Lentilactobacillus; species Lentilactobacillus sp. TOM.63. The sequence goes on along the minus strand of NZ_JAUCAP010000016.1, from coordinate 15,687 downwards.
CTTTCGTTGTGTTTTAGTCATGGTTTCTCGCCCTCCGTTCCAATCGTCGAATTCGCCACCAACCAAATGCAATCATTAAAATTGCGACAGCTAAAACCAACAATGCAAACGACGCGTATGCTCTAAAAGAAAGATTTAACACTAGGTAATCAGAAACCAGAGCATCCGAATAAGCGTTCAAAAGAAAACAAACATTAATATAGATGACATAGCCCGTAATAAGCCACAAGATGACTAAAATCAGTGCCCGCCTAACATTTGTTAAAAAGGATGACCGTTTGCGAATGATCAAACCTGAAGTTCGTTTGTTTGATTTCATTTTAAAGCCCCCTATCTGGGCTGCGCCAACTTCCAACGTGGCGTGGATCCAAGAAAAAAGAGCCAAGAGCGGTTAAACAGCTGACCAAGTTGATAAACCAATAAAAGATGACGTAGAGCGGTAATAATAACAAGTCATGCCAATTAATGAAATCAGATTTTCTTGAATCTGCATAGCCAATCAGAAATTGAACCAAGCTAATAAATAATAACAGAAATAAGATCACACCATCCATAATGAGATCACCGGTAAATAGGACTGTGATCAAATAAAATAACGTAACAAATGAACAGCTGATGGCCCATAGGTCGCTTAAAATCATATCCATGAGCAGCCATTGCTCACTCAAGCGCCCGGTCACAAACATCCCCCGGTTACGAAATAAGACTTCAAAGCCGCCCCGTGCCCAGCGTCTTCGCTGGTGGACCAGATCTTTAATGTGCTCGGGAACCAGAATCCAAGCTACCGATTGCGGACAATAAACAACCTGCCACTTATGATGATATAGACGCCAAGTCACATCAATATCTTCAGTAATCGCATCGGCATTCCACCAACCGGCATCTGCCAAAGCCGCTTTTCGATAAGCTACAACGACTCCAGAAACGGTCGTAATGTGGCCGGTCACAAATGCCTGACCGCGTTTGATAATATCGATAACCCCAACGTATTCTAACAACTCCAAGCGGCCTAATATGCTGGTTCGATTGCGAACAATCGGCTTGCCAGCAACGGCGCCAACGTGGGGATCGTTGTAAAATTGGGCGAGCATTGGCTTCAAAGCATCCTTGTCAACGTAACAATCTGCATCCAGACACAGGAGAAACTCGCCCTCAGCTAACTTGGCACCATTATTTAAGGCGTTGGCTTTCCCTTGATTTCTTTCAATATTAATGATCTTAACCGGAAATCGTTTCGTGTATTCCTCTGCCAGTTCGTGCATCACAGCGAGGGTGTCGTCGTCACTGCCATCGTTGATTAAAATGAGTTCTAATTTGGAATACGTGATATTGGCGACAGATTCGACAACTTTTTTCAGAGTGTCAGCCTCGTTATGTGCCGGGATCAACACCGAAACCAAATCATCAGGTTGGCCAGCATGAAAATTTATGAGTGGCACTCGTCGCTGCTGAATCGAAAAGAATACTGAGCCAATAATCCAAACGGTCGAAACAATCACTGGATATAAAATCACAAATGAACTAAGTGTGTTCATGATCTTCCCCCTTTTCTATCCCCTTCATTCAAGCCGGCTTCCGGGCCAGAACCAGAAATTCTTTGATAAATTGGTAACCGGCCTGATAAACTTTTTTATCTGAAATTGTGGCGACCGAATCTCCTCAAATTGAGGCACTGCTGCCAACAATCCCATTGAGTGATTTAAGCTTGGTGGCGTGGTCGGAATGCCAGAGCGTCGGCTTCCAGTATTGCTTCATATCCTTAGTCATATAGGCGACATTTTTAGGCGCCAGGTTGGCTTTAGTAATGTTGAAATACAAATAATAATCGTTGTAATTCAAAACTTTGAAATGGTGACTGATCAATTTCGGCATCGAGGCCCAGGCTTTTTTCCGTCGGGCTCCCAGGCTGCCTGACTGATCCGCCGTCCAATTCCAATAGGTGACTTGAATATGCTTATTGAGATCACCCAACTCACTGTTCAGGAACCCATCATTCCAAGCTTCGGGGATAAACCCAAGTTTTTCAACGTTGGTGCTGGTTGCATTTAAATATTTAACGTAGGCCGGATTTTTGGTGAGCTTATCAGTAAATTCATCCCCACCCAAATGGAACCGGGCGTTGTTTTGATTATCAAATTCCGTCCCAACCTCATTATCAATATTCTCAACAAAATCAATACTGGCCTGATTCAAATGCAGCTCATCACCATAGCTCCTTGAATACCAGCTGAGTTGCCGGGCGAGTTTCGCCCTGCCATTAGCCTTCATCGTGTCAACCAACCCGTTGACGTGGGCTGGAGTATCAATTTCTGGAATCAACGTTACACCACGCTTCTGAGCAATATTAACTAAATAGCGAATCTGGGCCTTGCTGTAAAAGGCCTGCTTTGTCTGGTTATTGCGCCAAACGCCATCTTTTTTTGTCGCGTGATCCAAGGTCTGGCCAACCGTTTGATTTTCGATAGCAAAATCTCGATCGTCAGTCAGATGAAGTTGAACAAAATTGCCATGGTTCGCAGCCACCAAATTGATAAATTTGACTAACGTTGAAAGGTGATAGTGCCGCCGGGAAACGTCCAGAGTTAACCCGTTAAATTTGCCATTATTGTTTTGAGCCTTATCCTGACTCGACTTTCCTGCGGAACTACACCCCATCAATAACACGAGTAAAGGAACTAAAATTAACCACCGTTTAAATCGCATCTAAAAGCCCCCTATGTATCTGTCACATGATTGAAATATTTCTGTAATACGTTGAAGCAAACCTATCGTAACAAAAAACAATCTCAATGGAATCAACCAGCACTCAATTATAAGGATTATTAGAATGTCTTAAGAAACTCTGATCGATTATGACAAAAGTGTTAAAGAACCACTTCAAATAATGATATACAATTCCTTAATGTTGGGGGTTCTACTAACAATAAGCTATCTCAATTAAGTAAGTTGTTGATGCAGATGACAACGATCAATTATCCAAAAACTAGCCGGCCATTTCTGCGTATTTAACAATTAGAGGCTCAGCCAATGTTAACCACTTATTCAGAGTCTTATTGCCTTAGCTGACGGGATTGGCAACGGCAAAAGGACAAAATCTCAACTTTTGTGGATGATTAACCGTGCTTGGGCCGAAAAACTGCTAAAATGATTAATGGATATCATTAACCAAAGGAGAAAGAATCGAATGCCGACGTTAAATCAAATGAACCCCAATGTGCAACCCCCGTCCACTGCTGAAATGAAAGTTGCCGAAATCCTGACAACTCTTCGTTCGGAACGAATCAAACGAGGCATCTCCCAAACAGACCTTGCCGACCAGATTGGCATGAAGCAACCCCAGTTGGCAAGAATCGAACGTTTAGTCGCCACCCCCTCCTTAACGACCATTGAGCGATATGCCCATGGCCTTGGATTTGAAATTGGCTTATCACTGGTCAAGGGATTAAACAATTAATAAAGCAAATCACCTGCAATTACTATACGCAGGTGATTTATGGCACAACTAACTTAATCATCATACAAAAAATGTTCTGAAACTTTTCCATCGGCTTCAGAACATTTTTTTGATACCATTTATAAAATCATTTAGGACAATTATTCGTCCGCAACCCCATCGTAGGCAAAAAATAGCAGTCATCCATGTAGATCATCACAACCTGCCCAATTTTTAAAGAGAATTGTCAAGTTACTTTATCGCCGATTTTAACAACTCGGTAATTTGCGCCCGCAATTTTCCATCCCGATCAGGGGCATAAGCATACCGCTCATCAAACCAATGATCGGGGCTATATAACCACACCGGCTTTTTTAATCGTTCAGGCGGTTCACTCTGATATCGAGGAAATACGTGGGCGTGTAAGAAGTTATCGGTATTTCCTAAAATATCATAGTTAATTCGGATAGCTCCGGTTGCTTGTAGAACCGCATCACCTAGGAGACTCATGTCTGTCAAAAATAACGTCCGCTCAGAAATCGTCAGATCGTTCAATGAGGCCACTTCCCGCTTAGGCAATAAAACAGAATAACCAGGCAAAAATTGGGTGTCGCCAAATGCTGCGAATCCACCCGGCATTTCGCTCATTATCATGGGATTGGTTCCATTGATTGCTGAACCAATACGGTCATCTTGCCAATTAACCATTCTCAATCTCCTCTCAGCACTTTTTTAAAAGTTAATTATAGATCTGAAAAATATAAACACAACCTCATTGCCAGATAAGATATCTTGATACTCGAATAAACAATCATTTCGTTTATAAGGAACAAATTGTCCTTAAATTAGAATAAAATGAGAATTTCCCGTCATAAATGTTGACATATCAGCCTGATTAGTCAAAAGGTCAAAAATTATTTGAATTATTTTCATCTAATTTATGCTTTGATAAGATAACATCAATTCGAAAAAGCGAGATAAAAAATATGACCAACTCAAACTTACAACTTCACCCAATTGCCGGCATTATTATCATTATTAATACTGTGGGCTAATTTGAGTGCCCGCAAGTTGTGGGCAGAGTTGGTGCATTCGCCAAGGACTATCAATTCAGTTCTTGGCATTTTTTTATCCCCAGGGAGGTGATTAACTGTTTGAGATCCAAATTTGATTTTTGTTACAAATATATAGAAATGGAAGTGACAGTTTTATGGAAGATACGCCAGAAACAACCGTAAATTCAGTAGAACCCGCGTCAGACACGTTACAAAGAGATCCCGTGAAGACAGTCATTTTGGCGTCAATGATTGGGACCGCCATTGAATTCTTTGATTTTTATGCATATGGAACTGCAGCCGCTATATATTTTCCCCACGTCTTTTTCCCTAAATTAACCCCAGCGATTGCCCTTATCTTAAGTCTTTTAACCTTCGGGGTTGCCTTCGTCGCCCGACCACTCGGATCATTAGTTTTTGGTCACTTTGGCGATAAGTTAGGCCGCAAGAAAACGTTGGTCGTTTCATTACTAACCATGGGAACCGCCACAGTGGTTATTGGCGTTCTTCCCGGCTACGCAACCTTAGGCATTTTCGCAGTCGTCTTATTATGTTTAGCTCGCTTCATTCAAGGAATTGGCCTTGGTGGTGAGTGGTCCGGAGCAGTCCTCGTCGCTACCGAAAATGCACCAGCAAATCGACGGGCCCTATATGGCGCCTTCCCTGAACTTGGTGCCCCAATTGGCTTCTTCTTAAGCAATGGGCTTTACTTCATTCTTGAATCCACACTGACCCCAGCCCAAATGCAGGCCTTTGGTTGGCGGATCCCATTCTTGGCCTCAGCGGTCCTTGTGGTTGTTGGGTTGTTGGTTCGGGAAAAGATGCAGGAAACCCCACTGTTCCGTTTGGCAATGAACCAATCAAAAGTTCAAAAGTCACCATTAGCAGAGGTCTTCAAGAAAAACTGGGCTCAAATCCTCAAAGGTACCTTTATCATGGGGGTTGCTTACACATTCTTCTACCTGTTAACAACTTGGTCCCTCAGTTACGTAACAACAGCCATGAGCTTCAATAACCGTGAATGGCTCTTATTATTGATGATGGGCGTCGTCCTTTTCGGGGTCATGATTATGGTCGCCTCACTCTTCGCAGACCGAATTGGCCGCAAACGGATTCTGGTAACTGGGACCCTCATGATCATTGCGTTTGCATTGGTATTCCCATTCTTCTTCCAGGGACAGCACAACCTTGCCGGCGGCCTGTTCTTCATCTTCGTTGGCTTCTTCATCTACGGTATCATCTACGGACCAGTTGGCGCTTTATTGCCAGAATTGTTCCCAACCAGCACCCGGTACTCCGGTTCTGGAATTGCCTACAACTTAGCCGCCATCATCGGTGCCGCATTTGCGCCAACCATCGCGTCTTTCTTGGTTGATAAGTGGGGCATTCACTCCGTTGGCTACTATTTAGCTTTAATGGCTGTGATCTCATTGATCGCTTTATTAACAACCAAAGAAACCAAGTCAATTGATTATACGAAGTAATGGATATTGTGAAAAAGCCTAAGGCGATGTTCCCAAAATAGCCCTGCTTAGTTCAGCTTTTCATTTTCTTGTAATTTCACGAACTTTCTCACTATAATGAATTTAGAAGAAAGTCTGGTGAAACATGATCGATCACAACGAATTAATGCAACAACTGCGGGCTGCCTTTGAAGACTACAATCAGGTAACCAGGAAGCAGCATCAAATCAGCTACCGAGTCGACAATCGAAATGGAGCCGTAACTGTCTATGCTGATCATACCGACCAACATTGGGAAATTCCCGGTGACCTGTTCACTTTGATGGCTCACATCAAAAAGAGCGCCCAAATCAATGAATGTACGATTGGCACCCTCGCCGACCTCGAAAAAATTTAGTTGGAATTAAAGGCTAAAGGAGTTAGTTAGCCAATCATTGGATTTTGTAAATGACCGTTACTAAAGAAGATCCTCATCGCTAGACGTTAATGTCTAAGGATGGGGATCCCTTTTTCAAACATGGTTACTTAACTACTAAAACAACTCACTATGAGTTCCAATTTCAAGTAAATATACAAGGTTAGCATCTGCGTTTGTGGCATAAATCAATAAATGATCACCATTGTGGCCATCGAAATGTAGATCTAAACACGCAATTTTTGTATATGTATGTCCAAAGGCCGACTTTAACCTTTGAACCATCTTTTTTGGAAGCGTTATCGGATGAACGTAAAAATATTTTGGAATGGGTATATCTCTTTCGAGACACGTAATAATGAAATCAAAGGGCGTGAATTTCTGTTCCGTCCGTGTAATTTCCAATGGCAAATTATCATAAAATATCTTCTGCCAACGAGGGCCTTTCAAAACGCGCTTGTAGTGGCATTTGAACTTTGAGGAATATTTTATAATATTAGTCATCATTCAACCGTTCCTTTAGTTCATTCAGATCATGAGCCTCGGGCATATGCTTTTTTCCGGTAGCATCATCAATCATTTCATTAACAGCACCTAAAACTTCTGAATTGGGAATACCAAAGTACTTCGGCAGCCCATCATTGGCAACGCTCGTAATTGCAATTCGCGTATAATCTGATAATGACAGTCCAGATTTTGCTAACTTTTCAATTGCGCGCTTTTTTACATCCGGATTAATTCGAACAGACACCGTTGCAGGTTTTAAATCAGTCTTTGCCATCTTATCACCTCTTGTATGACAAGTGTAACACAATTCAACTTTAGAATACAAAACTTTCATTAATTGTCAACGATTATCTTTCGACCTTAGCATTTTGCATGGCCCATTTTATATTTAAGTAGTTAACTGAACATCTGCATAAAGTCAGTCAGCTGCCGCTTGGCGGGTTGCCCGTCGATTATACAAGTTGCCCCAAGTTTCCATCGCGGTAATAACCGGGCGCAGGGTTTGGCCAAAGCCAGTCAGTGAATATTCAGTCTTAACTGGAATGACCGGATAAACTTTCTTTTGGATGACGCCATCTGCTTGAAGTTCGTGCAGCTGCAGGGCCAACATTCGCCGTGAACAATCTGGCATTTGCTTTTGCAGATCATTGAAGCGTTCAGTGCCAGCCATCAAATGATAAATAATGACGCTCTTCCATTTTCCAGCAATAATTTGCAAGGTGCTTTCAACCGGACATCCATTTTGACAATCATAAACGCGGCGTTTCATTCATATCAGTTCTTTCCTAATTTAGCTAAATCCATCATAAGCCATTCAAATCGGTGTTTCAACGATTTCCCGAGGTGAAAAAATTGTAACTTAGTTAATTAAAATTCACGTCTTGTATTGAAATTTCAGCGCTTTACACTGGAAATGTAGTTAGGACAGCTGCGCAAAGCAACAATCTGCGCGTAAGCACCTCGAACAAAAATTCCCAAAACCAAAATTTCTATTCGAGGAGACTTACACTCCGATCTCTAACCGCTTGGATCTGCTCACTAATAAAAAAGGAGAAAATTTAAATGATAACAATGAAAGCAATCGGCTTTACGAAACATTTACCAATTAACGATCCAAATAGTCTTGAAGAATTTACAGAAGAGGTCCCCAACCCAGCAGGTCACGATCTTCTGGTTAAAGTAATCGCCACCTCGGTTAACCCCGTAGATGTGGGTGTCCGCGGGCATGGTCGGGGAACTCTAAAGCAACCCAAAGTGATTGGCTGGGACGCTTACGGAATTGTTGAACAGATCGGTGACGAAGTATCACTCTTTAAGCCAGGCGACAAAGTCTTTTACGCGGGTTCCTTTATCCGTTCCGGATCAGATAGTGCGTACCAGTTAGTTGACGAGCGGATTGTCGGTCACGCACCGACCAAATTAACCGCCGCTGAAATTGGTGCCATGCCGCTTACCAGCTTAACCGCCTGGGAAGCATTGTTTGAACGATTAGGGATTGACAAGGCACGCGAGCAAAACGCTCGGCAAACCATCCTCATCATTAACGGTTCCGGGGGCGTCGGCTCAATTGCAACCCAACTCGCTCACTTGGCCGGTCTCAAAGTAATTGCCAGTGCCTCTCGCCCTGAGACAATCAAGTGGGTCCTTCAAAACGGCGCTGATTATACCGTTAACCATCACGAAAACTTGGTTACCGAAGTTCGCAAACTTGGTTTCCATTATGTTGACTATATTCTCAATTTAAATGACCTCGATGGGCATTGGAATGAGATTATCGAGCTTATCAAGCCAGAGGGTGCGGTTTGCGCAATCACCGAAAATAAGCGCGGGATTGATTTGCAAAAATTGACCAAGAAAGCTGCTTCCTTTAATTGGGAATGGATGTACACCAAATCGTATTATCACACTGACGACATGATCACCCAGCATCAAATTTTGGATGAAGTTGCCAGCCTTTTGGACAATGGTGACATTCACTCAACCGTTACGAAAGTATTGCGACCAATTAACGTTGCCAACCTTAAACGAGCCCATGCGTTGGTCGAAACCAATCACGAAATCGGCAAAGTGGCCATTTCAAATGAATGAATCGAGTTTGACAATTTTATATTCTAGCCGTATGTTAGTTCCATGGATATCGAACAAAGTAAAAAAGACAATCAATTGGCAGAAATCTTCAAAACCTTGAGTGAACCAAATCGAATTCGGATTTTACGGATCCTGGATCATTCTGATCGGGAACTGACCTGTTCGGAAGTTAGCGAACAGCTCAATATCAGTAAATCAACCGTTTCGTATCACTTTAAGGCACTGCGACATGCTGGGCTAACCAACACGCGCCAAGCTGCACAAACCAAATACTTGTCAATTAACGAGAAGACTTTTAAGGAATACCTGCCCTCGTTTCTGAAATCCTTGTAGTCTTTTCTTTTTTACTTTGTATTTCGATAACAATCGAACAAGGAGATCTTAGTATGCTGAATTTGTTTTACGCATCAGGAACCAGTGCCATGGCACCTCATATTTTACTAGAAGATAGCGGCTTAGACTTTTCAGTGGAAAAAGTGAATTTGGACAAAAAGACTTGGCAACAGGGCGATTACAACCAGATAAACGAAAAATCCTATGTGCCAACTCTCCAGACTCATACGAGTACATACCTAACGGAGTGCGCGGTTATCTTAGAATACATTGATCATCAGGTTGATCACCATTATTCGTTTACCCAGGACTCAAGCAACTACTGGCAACTCAGAATTTGGATGAACTATATCGCCACTGAACTTCATAAGAACTTTATTTCACCGTTTCGTAAAGGCAATTGGCTGCCCAATACGGCTGATTCTAAACAGCTGATCTGGCAGCGGATTGCTCCCCGGCTGCAATTTGTGGAAAACCATTTTGCAGGTCCCTGGCTGATGGGAAACAAATTTACGATTGCAGATCCTTACTTATTTGTGATGACCAACTGGATGCAACAACTTGATTATCCGTTAGAAAAGTTTCATAATTTAATACACTTTGACACGAGGATGCGCCAAATCCCCAGTGTCAAAGCGGTGCTTCAAATTGAAGGTGCCCCTCATTCATTAACTGAAAAATCAAACTACTAGAAGTTCAGAAAGGAACTGACCGATGATTAAATACAAATACGATACCCAACTCTTAATTGAAGGCTGCCCACTTAGCGAAGATGATTTAAACGACGAAATTCTTGCCAGGTTTGACGGCGACTCATTGCTGGACGTTGGCGATGAAGCCCTGATGAAAATTCACTTCCACACCAATTATCCCTGGAAGATTTTAGAATACTGCGCCTCCCTCGGCGAAATCTTTGACATTGTCGTTGAGGATATGGATCGGCAAGCACGGGGACTGAAGGGCTAAGTTGTTACTTGGCTCATTTCGCTGTAGCCATCCAGTTCCGAGCATCACAGATCCAAGAGGCCACCGCAATTAAGAAGGAAGTAATTCCAAATATCAACCAACTACTAAACAGACCACTTTTTCCAAGATTAGCAATTGTCAGGAACACACCACTACCTAGCGGTGCCCCTGCCAGAGCAACCATATTCACAAATCCCATTGAGCGACCCAGTTGATCGTCTGGAATCAACTTAATGAACGCCGCCGAAACGCGGGGATTTACTTTCCCCATTAGATACCCACTTAGTCCACTCACAATTGTAATGAGTACCAGCGAATTACTAAATATATAACTTGCCGCCAAGCCAACGAGTGATAAGCAAACATACCCGTTTAACCGTAAAAAGTTTGTTCTCGCCAACCCGTCTTGCTGAATGAGCGCGCCCAACACCGTTCCAGCTGAGAGACAAATATTTACCGCTGCAACACTATTACCATAGTTTCCCAGCCACAATGCGCGGTTGTGGAGGATTGCCAAATTAATTAGCCCATCTAGTGCACAAGCAACCGTATTAACTAAAAAAGCAAATATGATCACAATGACGAGTGGCCGCTTTGACCACAACAATTTTCCAGTCATTATTAAGCTGGCCTTCATGGGTGGCTTTTTGGGGGTCGTTTCAGCCACCTGATTGACTGCCAGCAATGGATCAATGCCAATAAAGATGGCTCGATTCAGCCAAATTACCCCCGCTGCCGCCAGAAAAGTAACAGCATTAATAATCCCAAACAAACTATAGCGATAGTTTAACCAAACAATCCCCACCGCACCAATTCCTTGAAAGATCATCTGTAACGTGGTTTGCGTTGCGACCTCAAGTCCCATGGCAGCATTCAACTCGTTATTGGGAACGAGGTGTCTAAAATATGGCAGCTCAAGCCCATTAGAAAACTGCCCCAGACAATCACTAATGACATTGATCGCTAACAAAATCAGGAAAGTCCAAATCGTTATCGATCCCAACATTAGCACCGCTAACCCTATAAACAAGCCAAATTGACCGAGGCGGGCGGCTACCATCGCCAAATATTTATGATGCGTGCCATCTGCATAATAGCCAATCACCACGTTCAGAATTTGGGGCAAATAAGTAACAAATGAGGCCAGACTGACTGCTAAAGTCTTAAATGGCAAGCTACCTGCATAGATGATGAAAACAATATTAAACAGACTGTTCCCAATGCCATTAAAAACTGCCGCATTAATTAGTGCCCGAAACCCCTTACTCCGAATATACGAGTTCATCATCAACCACTTCTCTCTAGTTATTGTTTTCACTGTATCTAAGAACTAGACTAGAAATGATAAAATTCCACTATATGATAATTAAATTGGAGTGATTCGATGAATGAACCAGGCAAACTCTTTCGAAAATTGCGGCAGGACCGGCATTTAACGCTTCAACAGGTGGCAGATGAGCATAACAGCATTTCATTTATTAGTAAGTTTGAAAATGGTGATTCACAAATTAGTTTTACCCGCTTAATTCACTTACTGGGAAAAATTAATTTTTCCGCCGAAGAATTCCTGTACTTACTGGGAAAAGATTCAACCTTGGCAACAAAATCTTCTTTTTTAATTGGTAACCCGATGTTTCTCTCGGCCAACTTCATGACCCCGTTAGTAATCTTGATGCGAGATCTGGATTCATCAAAACAGCAATATGAAAATAATCCTGCCAAAACAATGACGTACTTCAATCAAAAAATTCTGGAACTGGAAAATTCTGGTACAGCCGACTGGCATCACCTGCTAGCAATTTTGTACCAAGTTCAAGCAGAATTATTAAAGAACGACATCGACACTAATCAACCCCAGACGACGGATAAAAGATTTAGCAAGGTTCGAATTATGATGCGACCCATTATTTCTTATTTATATAACATTGAAAATTGGAGTTCATTTGAACTACTGCTATTTGGCATCAGCCACTACGCAATGCCACTGACAACCGTTCACCAGCTTGAAAAAATCGCCATTAAACGCACATCAATCAATGCCACTTTTCCAATCATGCCACTCATCCAAGGCGGTTTACTATTTGGCTTATTTAGCACCTATATCAATTTTCGCAAGCTTGACTGGGCCCGCCAAACCCTCCATCACCTTCAAGAATTGGTTGCTCAAAGAGAAGACAGCAACTATGCAATTTTGCTGAGATTCTATCAGGGTTGGTTCGACTACATTAACTCTGACGGTAAACAAGGGGCTGACAAGATGCAAGACGCAATTGATATCTTACATATTCTCCACGAACCAAAGATGGCTGGGATGCTGATTCAGTTTGTCAAACTTATCAAACAAAACCAGAAGACGCCGGGTAAATCGATGCTGTTTATCATGTAACAAATAACAAACAATGAGCGAACGGCAGCCCCAAACATCTAGCTGCCATTCGCTCATTTACTTTTTAATTTTCTGTTTGATTTCATTGTCGTTTCGTAGTCTTTGGCCATTTTTGAGGCAACAAGATGGCCATTAACCCCAGCAACGTCAATCCACAAATGATCGCGGTCAGCCCGTCGTTATGGTAACTCACCCGAATGGTGTGCTCACCTACTGATAAGTGGTTAATAGTTAACACGTGATTTTGATTGACTTTTACTGGGTAACGCTTACCATCCAAAGTCACGGTGTAATGCCGATCATAGATCACAAATGGTAATGCCAAGCTCTTAATTGGCGTCCCAATATCGACAGTCATCTTTTTACCCTTCGAGTGACTTTTAGATAACACCGGAATATTGACAGCGGGATTATTATCCTGGATAGCGCGTTGCATTGCCAACGTTTTGAACATGTCATCACTCATCTTCGGCAGATAATCAGTAACCGGCAGATACGTCATCATGTGGCGATACTGTCGCAGATTAGTCACTCGATACCAAAAGATTCCCTGAACCAGCGGCATTTGATTACTGTCAGGATAAAGATCGGCTTTAATTTCCGGAGATTTCCGTTCAAAGTTTACCCGCCCAGCCTGTGAATTCAAAGAAAGGCCCAGGACAACCAACGTCAAAATGCTGAGAATCCCTAATTGATATGTGCGTTTGGGAACTCGTTTTAGTAAAGCTGAGCCAATCGAACTAAACAAATAAGTAAAGCCCAGCTGAGGTAAAATTAAGAAGCGCCATGGAAATTGCAACAGATTCAATGACGTGTTTTGAAATAAGTGCCATGGAATCAGGCTGCTGCTTAAAATCACAAAACCGATCCCAACCCAAAATATTTCTTTACTAAAACGCGATAAATGACGGTACCTGATAGCTGCCAGCACAAAGCCCAGCAAAGCCACAATCGTAAAGCCATAAGTAATATTGTTGCTTAAAGCCGCTGTGGTATATTGCAATAAATTAATGCCATTTAGCGGAAAAGCAAATGGCTTAGTCATTTTAATACTGGTACCAAAATGTAAAGCTGGCACCCAAAAGCTACTGCTCAGCAACACCGTAATTCCAACGGCTTTGCCCAAATTTAACAATTTTTGACGATTAACTTTTTTGATATCGACTATTAGAAAAATCACCAGGGCTAACACCGTAATTAAGGTATTTAAAACGTGGGATAAGCAAATGATGGTCATCGCAGTTGCCAGCATCCGAAATTTCCCGGCAGTTACCCAATGATAATAGCCGGCAAACGCCAGCGGTAAAATCAAATAGGTGAAGCTGATGCCAATGTCGGCACTTAAAAAGTTATAGGTAATATTTAAACCAGACAGCTCGTAAGCAATGGCAAATATGTATGCACCGACTGAATCCGCTTTTCTAACGGAGTGATAAGCCGCATAACTAACCCAGAGGCCTAAAAAGGTCATTAGGATAATCCCCAGGTAATAGCCAGTGATGGCATCTTTCACCACCAGTCGTATAATTGCAAATAAATAAAGTGGCAACTTCGGATAAAGACTCATCACAGCCGATCCTAATTGATTGAAGTTAAAAGTCGCCAGATATGGATTCCAGTTGCCGTTGATCAAACTATGATACATTTCGTCAATTCGTTGAAGGTGAAATTGTAGATCTTGGCCGCCAAATAACCAGTGATAACGAAATAGCATAATCACGTTAATGACACTAAAGGCTAAAAACGCAATCGCTGTCAGCCAATACTTCTTAATAAATAAAACCACTCGTGAACCAAATGACCCGTTACTTGTTGCCTTTGCCTCATCGACCATAAACCCTTTGCCTCACAATCATCAGTAGTAAAAAACATCTAGATATCATTGTAGCATAAAGGGTTCCAACAATTTTAATCTATCCATTTACTTTCATCAGGTCCAACTGGAATCACCCGGTCAATTGACTCAACCGGATCATCACTAACCTTGAAGAAATGTTCTTTAATTGCTTGAAAGTCCGTATTCTGCTTGAACGCAGGAATTTGGTAACAAGTCTTGGCATACCGCCACAAGTTGGGAAAATCCGTTAACTGCTTCTGGTTCAATTTACTCTGGAAGTAAAAGACAGTGTCAAACCGAATGAGACTCACAACGAGCCAAAAGTCGGGAACAGTAAGGTTATCGCCCATCAGAAATTGGCGTTCAACCAAACGGTCATCCAGCCACTGCAAGCGATCAAAATACTGGTTGGTTAATTTTTCATATTCAGATTGAGATTTAACCGCAGCAATTTGGCCGGGAATTGACGTAATGTCGGTAATGATCTGGCTGGTCAACGCGAGAATTGGCGTTCGTTCTGACGCTGGCAGGACATCGGCTACGCCTTCCTTAAAATAGGGCTGCCAAGAAGAAGCCAATTCATTCATGATCTCTTGGGAAGAATTGTTGACCACTTTGCCGGTCTTAACGTCAACCAAAGCTGGCACGGTCGGCCGCCCAGTGAAACCTGGATCGGTCTTTTCAAAATTTTCCCGCAAACTGGCCGTTTGTAAGACCGGATCTTTTTGACCACCTTTACCAAAGAACCAATTATCGTTGACCCCAGCGTGACGCAACGAATAAATGGCTCCTTTAGAAATCACCTGATTCAAACCAGTGTAATCAATCATCGTGGCAATCGGCGTCGCCCACGGACAGAATCTGCCCCAAATTAATCGATAACGATTGGCTTCAATCGGCAGTTCCCCAGTTGAAAACTTCTTTGAAAATGGTGAATCAGTTGTCTTTTTGGGTTGCCAGCTGCAAGCATCATTTGGTTTAAATTGATCACTCATATCAATCACTCCTCTAATGACCTGAATTATTCATAGTTCATTAAAAGCCCGTCAGTTTTCGTGTTTTTTCGAAAACTGACGGGTATGTTTTTATCTTTTGTTGAAATATGATGTTTATCAGTCCTAACTAGTAAGATTTTTTCAACTAACTCAGAATTGCTTTGAACTTTTGGATACACTTGTCCCTTGGTTGTACAGATTTTTTTAAT
>NZ_JAUCAP010000015.1:0-46201 GCF_030361045.1 Lentilactobacillus sp. TOM.63 | reverse complement strand
GATGATTGTTGCTAACCCATCAATTCCTTTGCGTAAATCTGTTTTGCCGCAAACCAAATAGACTTTATCTAATTCGGTAAAGTTTAGTAATTTAGGCACCCGCCATCAGCTCCTTTAGAATGACCTTCAATATTTCTGGCTGGGCATTATTAAAGATCCTTAATTTTTTATTGTTGACGGTTAATTGACAAGCCAGTTGAATTTTATTGGGATCATCAATCTTTGTACTTTGTAACTTTTCAGTGGGTACTGGCACAATGGTCTTTTCCATAAAGAATCACCTCATACTTAATTAATAATTCTATGGTACTCAAAAAGACGTCTACGAAGTAGACGTCCAGTTATTTAGTGCTTACCCTTAATCATTAAATTGAAGCTGTGCCACCAAATTGCTTCAGCTTCTCAACAAAAAATCCGCCATCATTCCAGAATGAGAAATGATGGCGGATTTTTTGCGATGTTGGGACGACAGATTAGACTAAATTATTTTTAGCATGATGATCAATAGAAAATAGTCGGGCGCTGATCGAACAATTGTTGGCTAGCTTTAGCCAATAATGTGATCAAGTTACAGTTCGCCGCCCTTTTCAAACGTTGGCACCATTTTTTCAGCTCGCAATAATACAAGCTGGTGAAGGAGATCTTTCACATTTTCGGTAATTGTATTGGCAATTTTTGCGTTAACTTGATTGTGCCAATCCGGTAGCTGAGCTTTGTCGATTTGTTTAAACTCGGCATCTGCGGCAGCGACTGCGGCCCGGCCATTGGCAAATCCAAATTTGCGGCTTTCAGAAACGGCCGTCATTGCGTCAAGATCATGTTCGGCAAAGAATGGATCAGCCAACATTGCAACCAATTTATTTAGCCAATAGAAGCTCTCAGTTGTTGTGCGCAGCGGGGTGTTCTTGAAGTTTGCGGGCGTATCGGTGCAGTTGGCAAAGAATGGCACGGGCGCATTGAATTCGTTAACGCCTTCAGCCAACCAGTGAATGGCGGCATGCGCTGCTGGGAAGCTTGGCCGAATTTGTAAGATATGCATCTCTTGATTGCGGTTCATCCCAATTGGACGGTAACGTTGGCGGGTTTCTTCAGTTCCCGTTTTGCCATAGGGGTCAAAATCGGTCCCTTGATAATGGCTGCTCAAGATAAAAGCAATGTCTTCAACAGAAATTAAATGATCGGCCACTCTGGTAAATGGCATTGTCCGACTTTCAGGATCCTGATCAATTTCGGGATTCAAATATTTTTGACCATACCAAACTCGTGGGGTGTTGTAATAATGGTCGGCTTGAGTATCTTCACCGAAGATGTCACGGAAATTGAAGCCCTTACGCGCCTTGTTCAGATGATATTCTTCGGCAAATGCTTTCAAATCAGCACTATACATAAAGTGATCGGTGTCGTTGAAGTCGATTTCTTGAATCCCTGTTTGGTTAGGTGCGAGCACGTAAGCGTCATCGGGGATGCGTTGAGCTGCCCAATGATGACCGCCAACCGTTTCAAAGTACCAGACTTCATCTGAGTCGGAGAAGGCAATACCGTTACTTTCACAGGTACCAAATTTTGTAACCAAATCACCCAAGCGTTGAACCCCTTCACGGGCATGATGAATGTATGGCAAAACCACTGTCAGCATGGCCTCTTCGCCAATTCCGTCTGGCACCAGGGGATCGAGCCCCAACATTGTGGTATTGGTAAATTCGGTTTCGGTCGAACTCATGGCAACGTTGGCGGTGTTAATACCAGATTCGCCCCAAAGGCCGTCACTTGTGTCGGCACAAGGCGTCTCGGTATAACGAAGGGGATTGTCAGGTAGTTTCAATCGAAATTTGTTAAAGGTTGAGATGTATTCACTTGGTTGATCGGTGGAATTAACGACGACAAATCGTTTAGCATTGATGCCGCCACCAGCATCTTCATTTCTGGCGATCATCGTGGAGCCATCAACCGTGGCATTTTTACCAGCTAAAAAAGCAGTACAACTGGAAAGATTTAAAGCAGTTTTCAACAAGTTCATTTCCTCTCTCAATAAAAGCGATTATCCGACAACTGAATCAGATACCGCTTTAAATTATAGCTAAATAATTGTTATGTCTCAAATTATACTGCAGTTCCTGGCCCATTTACAGGCGGGCCGAAACGAAAAAATCCTTTCGAAGGGAAAAAGTAGTATATTAATAATAGATTGTTCAAAATTGGTTAATGGAGAGGGTGCCTACTCATGGTTTGGATTTTTATTTTTTTAATCATCGCGGGATTCGTCGCTGGTCTCTTGGCATCAGTCGCTGGATTGGCCTCGCTGGCATCTTATCCAGCCCTGCTGTTGGTTGGTTTGCCCCCGGTCATCGCCAACGTGACTAATACCACCGCTTTGGTCTTTTCTGGTATTGGGTCAATGGCTTCGTCGATGAAGGAACTCAGGGGAAATTGGAAGCGACTGGGAATTTACGTTGGCTTGTCACTGATCGGTAGCATTGTCGGGAGTTACTTGCTATTGATCGCGCCGGCATCATCATTTGAGAAGGTTGTGCCATTTTTTATTTTATTTGCAGGGATTTTGCTCCTGATGTCGGGTCGCAAGAAAGATACGTCAACTCGGAAGATGAGAGAAGCACATGCATCACCTGAGAAGCACTTTTGGGTTGCACTCATCAGCTTAACCGGGATCGTTGTGGTTGGTGCCTACACCGGTTACTTTGGTGCGGCGGGTGGCGTCATCTTTCTG
This sequence comes from Lentilactobacillus sp. TOM.63, assembly GCF_030361045.1. Classification (NCBI taxonomy): domain Bacteria; kingdom Bacillati; phylum Bacillota; class Bacilli; order Lactobacillales; family Lactobacillaceae; genus Lentilactobacillus; species Lentilactobacillus sp. TOM.63. The sequence continues at coordinate 43,476 of NZ_JAUCAP010000015.1, read as the reverse complement.
GCAATTCTATCGATTATCATGGATGAAAAATTCACGGTCATTAATGCGACGAAGAATGCGATTGCTTTTATTGGGAATTTGGTTGCAACCATTATCTTCATTTTTAAGTCGCACATATACTGGTTGTATGTGATTCCAATGGGATTTGGCTTGTTGGTTGGCGGCTACACTGGCCCGATTATTGTGCGCCACGCGAATATTCATTTACTCCGGGCACTGATTGCTTTAGCAGCGTTTGGGTTAGCGGGATACTTGTTTGTGACCGCTTACTTTTAGCTAATCGTTGAGCCCAAATAAAAAGGATTGAAGCGTTGATGTATCCGGTCAGCGTTTCAATCCGCTATTTTTATGATTATTGATGATCGTTATCATCAGAATCATACTGTTTAGCCTTCTGGGCCAGCTTCTTTTGGCGGAACAGTGCCTTAGCATCTTTCCGGTCTGCCTTTCGTTTGGCTTTTTGTTGCCGTTCTTGAATCTTAATTTCTTGCTTAGCAGCTTCTTTTTTAGCATGAGCCTGACGTTCAATGTTCTTAGCGGCTAGTTTAGCAGCATCTTCCTCAGCTTCTTGGTCCCGTTCACGTTGTTTTGCTGCCAGTTCAGCAGCTTCCTTTTTGGCTTCCTGCTCGCGTTCGTGTTCTCTGGTGGCTTGTTTAGCAGCGGCCTTTTGAGCAGCTTGTTGATGTTCCAATTCTTTGGCAGCTTGATCTCGAGCAGCCCGTTGAGTTTTAGTTTGTCGCTGGAAGTCATCCCACTGAGCCCGCCGAAATTCTTTAATGGCCTCCACATTGGGTGATTGGGAGTTCGCTGCTTGAACGCCACTTCCAGAACCAATTGGCTGATCCAACCAATCGCGCCAACTAATTGGTTTGACATCTTGAGTTAGCGGTTGCTCATTATTAGGTTGGGTTCCGGCAGGAGAAGCACTAGTTTGGGGCTTCTGAGCCGCCACCAATCGACTGAATTGTTTCATCCGATCTCGGGGCAAGCGCAAGTATTGTTGCCGTTGATTGGTCGTCAACTGGGCGACATCGTACATTTGCTGGCGGTCACGACTACTCAACAACATGTAAATTAATGGGTAGGGTAAGTAGAACCACAAAACAACTTGGGGAAAGAAATAGGCAAGAATAATCAAAACGCCATTCAATAAGACATAGATCAGATTATGTTGGCCAAAAATTTTTCGGTAAACCTGCCGCATTTTTGAAGTATCGGTATATTGAAAGTGAATGATTGATCTTGCAAGCAATCTGAAACAAGTCCCGGTAATTCCGACGAGCAGGCCATAAGCCATCACTGTGATATTGGTGGTGTTCTCAGCCATCATATTGGTTGCCAGGGGGGTAAGCGATAATGGAATCAGAAACAAAAAATCAGCCAGCATAATCCGGTAGCTCATGTCGTCAATTTCATTAAACAGCGTGGCGTGCTGGTACCACATGTTGGCGACAAACGCGAAGCTAATGATGTAGACACCGATTTCTTTGCTCAACAAAAGGTAATCATTGAGGTTATCCCGTAATACGGGTGTCAGATCCAATACCATAATTGTTAAAATAATCGCGATGACGGCATCACTAAAGGCGTCTAGCCGAACTTTGAGTTTTTTCATTTTAAAGGCTTCCCGATTGGCGTTTATTGGTTGGCTAGTAAGTGAAGCTCTTTGGCAACACTAATGCTTGACCATAAACCCAATATTTTTGGATTTTAGGTTTGGTGTGAGAGCTTTTCCTGGCAGCATATTTTGAAATTCGGTACCAATTAAATTGCAACCCTTGGTTAGCATACATATCAATGACAACTTTGGTACCTTTTTTTAAGCCACTCTTTTTCCACGAAGTTGTTTTAATGTGCTGATAATCGCTATTGATAACGTGATTGGTCAGCTTGAACTGTTGATAATGACTGCCAATTTTGGCAACCACCTTAGCCTTATGATAGGTAAGGTTTCCAGTCATGGTTGCCGCATCGGCTGTGGTTGGGGTATTGATCGCGGTAAAGCCAGTGAGGGTAATGGCAGCAGTTGCTAATAACAATAAATTTCGGTTTTGCATCACTTAAATCTCCATTTCTTTTTGATCTATGTTCATTATATAACTTTTTGATGAGGACGTCTAAAATGCGAATGCGGTGTAAACGAAAAATATAATGCATTCAGATCATCAGAAATCTGGACTGAGAAGCTCTCAAATATCTGAGCAAGCTCGGTTGGTGGTAAATATTTGCCAATCTTTTTAATAGAAAAACGACCTATTAAAAATTCTAACAGGTCGTTTATGTTTAAAAATCCTGAAATGATTAGCCTAAGAACTTACGCAAAACAGCTTGCCGGCTGATGAGGGTTGTCTTCGTTTCTTTATCAGAAATTTTAACCAAGTCTGCAGCCAGATCGGCATGCTTTTGTTGGTCTTCGTCTTGAGGGCCAGCTTTGATATCGAAGAGCTTCTCAACTGCCTCAATATCTTCGTCAACTGCATGCCATGCAGGGTTCTTAGCTTGTAAGGCTTCCAAAGCATCCTTGCTGAAGTATTTAGCAACATGGGCATAGTCATGCTTGATGTTTGGATAATATTTCATCAGGGTATCTAATTCATTATCATCCAACTTGTTCAAGATGCGGCCGGTTCCGAGAAATTCTGGTGGAACACCGACGGAATAAAGCGCACCGGTAAAGGTGATTGCTCGCGGCATCTTGTAACCATCGACATCTCTTGAGTAACCGATGATCCCAACGTGTTGGTGACGGTCACGCCGCTTTGGGAAGGAATCAAAGATTGGCTGTAAGTCGTTGATCAATGGATCCAAAGTTTCGTGATATTCTCCGGCAGCTTTCTTGGCAATATCCAAAAGAATCCTCTGATCATCTTTGTCGATAATCTGGAACTTGCTTTGTTGCAAGCCATCACGTAATTTCATGATGGCTGGCTCAACAACATCCAGTGGATAATCGTAACGGAATGCGGATTGAATGGTAGCTGTCTTTAAGCCAGGGAATTCTTCCAAGTAACGGTCGATCATCATTGGTGACAATCCGCCACGGAAGATGGTGCTTCCCATTCCGGCGATTGGATAAATTGGTAATTTAGTTTCTTCTTCAAATTCAGCTAATCGAGTCAAGGCCAACTTGTTACCGATGATACTGTTCAAGAAGCCGTTTGAAAGAGCAGAATCAGAACCGGCCAAGAAGACCCGCATATACTTGAGGTCGCGGCCAAAGTGTTGATGATACATTTCCAGATATTTCTTCAAAATTTCTGGGGCGTGTAATTGTGATTCGAATCCTTCAAACAACGGAATCATTTGTAGGGTATCAGAATCTTTATGACCAGTGTTGAATTCCTTGGTCTTGTAATGGGAGAGACTGGCAAACTTGTCTTCCATATCAATCAATTGATCGGCAGATTGGGTCATTGGTAAGATTGCTTCAAACAAAGGTCGTTCTTTAAAGCCTAAGTCCAGTGCGAAGTCTTCGGCTGAAAGAATTGTGGTCATAGCTTGCATCAAGCTGTAGCCTTTTTCTTCCCAAATATTTGGAAAACGGAAAGTGAGAAATTTATCCTTGCCAAGTGGGTGCTTCTTGAAGTACTCATAATGTTCTGAGTACAAACGATCAATCACCGATGCATCAGCGTGCTTTCCTTCCCAATCCCACATGTACTCATCTGCATCTAGTACCGAGAAGTTTTGATAAGCTTCGTCAATTTCACGAAACGCTGAAACAAATGGGTTTTGATGATCCTTGAAGAATGGAACGCCCGCATTATCTGGATGTTGGGTTCCCATAATATTTGGAATTTTTCTGTCCATAAAGAATTGCCTCCTAATATATAGATATGTATTTAGAATGATTATACAGTAAAAAAGGTCAAACATGAAAATAAAATTAGAAATAACTGAATTTATACATAAACGGATAATTTATGAGCAAAAAGTTCATCTAATTAAATATTAATTAGATATTACCGCTAATGGCTCAATATTACCAGTCGCCAAACATGCTCATGTGAGCTTAAAAAGGGATTACAGCCCAGTTAATGAGGGAATTGACGCCCAAATAATTTATTGAAAATTTGAAAATGAAAACTAAAAATTAATCAACATCAACTCAAAATAGCGTTTATCACAACTTTATAGTACAAAAAAAGAGGCCACTTAGTCCAGAAAATGAATCTTTTTCTGAAACTAGATGGTCTTTTTGAAGGATAGGTTGGAAAACGAAAAACAGTGTTTGATCAAAATCCCGATTCCCCATTCTTGGTTATGAAAGTAATGTGCCAACCACGCACTTGCTGGCACGATTTATTAGCGGAATATTTCCTTGCTGTTCCGATAAGTTACTTCGTCCTGCTTTTCTAAATAGTTGGCATAGCGAGCAACAGCAAAGAAATAATCTGACAGTCGATTGATGAATCCCATTACTTCATTATTAATAGTCGTTTGATTTTTGAGTGTGACAATTCGCCGCTCTGATCTTCGGGTGACGGTTCTGGCGACTTGGAGTGCCGCTGCAACTTTTGAGCCTCCCGGAAGGATGAATTTTTTAACTTTTGGAACGGTATTGGTGTAAGCGTCAATTTTTTCTTCAAGCCATTTAGTTGCCTCTGCGGCAGTTTCCGGATCAAATTTGTATTCTCGGTGTGATTCTGAGGCGGGATTGGCCACATCGTTGCCAACATCGAACAAGAGTTGTTGAATTTCTTCCAATTCGTTTGCCAATGATGATGTCTGGGGGGTCAAAGTCGAGACAATATAGCCAACCCATGAATTGAGTTCGTCCGTGGTCCCATAAGCTTCCACCCGGGCATCATCCTTTTGGACAACCTGATGGCCAATAATCTGTGTCTTACCCTTGTCGCCAGCTCTGGTGTAAATTTTCATCATTAATCAGTCCTTTTATAAGTTATCGCTATCATACCTTAAAAATGTGGTTAACTGGTTGGCAGAAAGTTTGATTGAATAAAAAAGTCATGTTTTTTACAGAATAGGATAAAAAAGACGATTTTGGGTGCCCCAGAGTCAGAAAATTGATAATTAATTGACTTGTAAAATGTAACCGGTTTCTTTAAATCCTTTAAAACTGGCTTCGCTGGGAATTTGATTATCAATATTTTGCGCATCTTGGTTTCGAGTCACTGAGGTTTGGCTTTCATATTTAACACATTTTAGATGAATCAGGGGAATTATTCCACAAAGCAGGATGGTTAGCTGAAACGCCTTGTGCGATACGGGCTTGGTAGTGTATGTTTTGAATTGGAAACATATGAAAAGGATTTCACAAATCTGCACGATTTAGGACTTTCTGTCTCAAAGCAAAGAAGAAATTGGAGTCGAACTATGAAAGTTATTCACGGTGGTAACAGAGAAAAAATTGCTGACAAACTAGGACTATCAGCCGACGAAATGATTGATTTCAGTGCCAACATTAATCCGCTGGGGTTGTCCAAATATTTGTTAGAAGTTCTCAAACAGTCACTTGACCAGGTTATTTATTACCCCAATCCTGAGTATCCAGACTTGAAAAGCGCCATTGCCAATCACTTTAACGTTTCAAGTCAGGATGTCATGGTAGGCAACGGCGCTGTTCAAATGATTTTTGATACTGCAAATGCTGTTCAAGCAAGGAAAGCACTGGTCTTAGCACCGACGTTTGGGGAGTATGAACGATCATTTGCCCGGTCGGGGATGGCCGTCGCGCATTATTATCTGAAGCCTGCTGATCAATTTGAGCTGAATTCTAGCGGTCTGATCAATTACTTAAAAGGACAGCCGGAGATTGATTTAATCTGCCTTTGCAATCCCAACAATCCGACAGGGACGATTATTAAGCCGCTGGAAATGCAAAAGATTGTTGATTATTGTTCCCAGAATCACAAATGGTTGATTATTGACGAGGCATTCATGGATTTTGTAGATCATGATAAATGGAGCTTCGTGAGTCATTTAACCGAGCAATCCCCGGTCATCATCTTACGGTCGGCGACAAAGTTTTTTGCAATTCCAGGGTTGAGATTAGGGTTTGCGGTTACTAAGAATAAGGCGTTACAGGATGCTTGGAATCGACAAGCAGAACCATGGTCAGTCAATACGTTAGCCGATCAATTCGGGCAACATATGTATCAGGATGTTCAGTACATTGAGCAGACATACGAATGGCTTAAGGCCGAAAAGCCGTTTTTACTAGCTGGTCTCAAAGCCCTCCCAAACATTCAGGTTTTCGATTCGTTTGCTAACTACTATCTCATTAAGAGTGCAGTGCCTGAACTTCGAGAAAAATTGTGGCATCAGCGTATCATGATCCGTTCGTGTGCAGATTACTACGGTCTTGGCGATGATTATTATCGAGTAGCGGTTCGTTCCCACCACGAAAACGCTCAATTACTCATGGCGCTCAAATCAGTTGTTGTAAATGCCCTAAGTTAAAAGGAAGTGAAACAATGTGAAAAAGATGTTGATCGCCGGTGTGACGAGCGGATCTGGTAAAACCAGTGTTGTGCTTGGATTGCTGGCTGTGTTGAGTAAACAGTATCAGATCCAGCCATACAAGGTTGGCCCAGATTACGTCGATACGAAGTTTCATTCCAGAATCGTCGGCCGGGATTCAAGAAATATTGATAATTTTTTGGTGCCGGATGCTAAGATGCTGAATTACCTATTTAATCGGGACACGGAAAAGATTGATATTGGCTTGGTTGAAGGCGTGATGGGGTTATATGACGGTTTGGGGATTGATAAGGACAGCCATTCAACGGCCAGCATTGCTAAAATGCTTGGATTGCCAGTTATTTTAGTCGTTGACGGTCACGCTGCATCGACCTCGGTTGCAGCGATCGTGAAAGGCTTTCAGGTGTTTGATGAAAAAGTTAACATTGCTGGCGTCATCATTAATAATTTGAAATCCGATCATCATTATCAGCTCATCAAAGAGGCGGTTGAAAAATATGACAACGTTCCTGTGCTGGGATATTTGCCGCACTGCGATGAAATTAGCTTGCCTTCTCGCCAACTGGGATTAGTTCCGGATAATGAATTACCGCAGGTTGATAAGAAGATTGCTAAGCTGGGCGAATTAATTGCCGACCACGTTGATTTAACCCGGCTGGTTGGGTTAATGAAGGAAGATCATGAACCGATTGTTGTTCCAATTGGTTTTCATCCAGCTCACCTAAGACTTGGCGTAGCTTACGATGATGCGTTTAGTTTTTACTACGAAGACAATTTGAGTCTATTGAATCAGATTGGCGTTGAATTGAAATTTTTCAGCCCGTTACAAGATCACCAATTGCCTGAAGTTGACGCGCTGTATCTTGGCGGTGGGTATCCAGAGGAATTTGCTGCAGAATTAGCTGCCAACACACAGATGAAAGTAGCCATTAAACAATTTTCCGAAGCGGGTGGCCCGGTATATGCGGAGTGTGGCGGCTTAATGTACCTCGGTAAGCGATTGGTTGATCACGATCATTCATATGAAATGGTCGGCGTGTTCGACGGAGTCAGTGAAATGACTTCTCGACTACGGCGGTTCGGTTATTGCTTTGCAGAACCGACTCAGGACACGATTCTCGCCAAAAAAGGCATCAAAGTCCGTGGCCATGAATTTCATCATTCAACGTTTGCTCCTGGTAATCAACTCAAACCGGTTCTTCGAATGAAGAAAGTGATTGATGGCGAGATTGTTTCTCAGTGGACAGGCGGGTATCAAGTTCACAACACTTTTGCCAGTTATCTTCACATTCATTTCTATCAAGATCCAATGATTTTTAACCAGTTATTAGTCAATTTAGGGGCAATGGAAAATGCAAATAGTTAGTATGGCACTTTGCGGCTTTGTCCTTGATTCGATTTTAGGCGACCCGCCAACATGGCCACATCCCGTTAAATTAATGGGTAAATTGATTGCGTTATTAACGAAATTTCTCAATCGACCGACATTTTCTCACACGTTGAGAAAATTCTTTGGGCTGGTCATTTGGCTGATTGTTGTCGGTTTCTCGTTTGCGGCAGTTTTATTCATTTTCTGGGCAGTTTCATTGATGACGTTCATCCCACCAAATGCAGTGACGATCATTCAATTCATAATTGGCGCCTACTTATGTTACACCTGCTTATCGATGAAAGGACTAGCCGTTGAAAGCCATAAGATCATGAAGAGTTTGCAGAATGGCAACCTTAAGCAAGCTCGTTATCAGGTGGGAATGATCGTTGGGCGTGATACCCAGAACCTATCCGCAGATCAGGTGTGCAAGGCAACCATTGAAACCATCGCTGAAAATACAAGTGATGGTGTGATTGCCCCGTTGTTCTACCTGTTGTTGGGTGGTCCGGCTCTGGGGATTGCTTATAAAGCCGTCAATACGTTGGATTCAATGATTGGGTACAAAAATGAGAAGTATGGCGATATTGGCATGGTATCCGCGAGAATTGATGATGTGGTTGGGTTTATCCCGGCTCGGCTAACTTGGCTATTCCTATTGGCCGCCTGCGCACTATTAGGCTACGACAGCAAGCTTGCCTATTCGGTCGGAATTCATGACCGTAAAAATCATCGTAGTCCCAACAGTGGCTTTTCAGAGTCAGTGGTTGCCGGTGCATTGAAATTAAAATTGGGTGGACCACACTACTATTTTGGCGAATTAGTCACGAAACCATACATTGGGACTCTGGTTCAAGATCCAGAAGAAGCAACCGTTGGCAAGATTGAAGAAACGATCCATATGTTATATGCGGCTGCCATTATCGGTTTACTCGCAATGGCGTCACTTTCCATCATTTTGTATGCATAACAAAGGAGTTATCAAATATGGCAGAGGAAAAATACATCACAATTCCCAATAAAATTACAGAGAAAAGTTTTGCGATGATTCAAGACGAAATCGATAAAATTGATCCAAATTATACCTTTAATTCCCCAATTGAAGAACAGATTATCAAACGGGCAATTCATACAACTGCAGATTTTGACTACATGCACAGCCTGCGATTCACGCATGATGCCATCAAAAATATCAAGCATGCGATCATGAATCATGGGACCATCATCACCGATACAACGATGGCTTTGTCAGGGATCAATAAGCGAAAATTAGACGCGTTGGGTGTTCAATACCATTGCTTTATCCGCGATCCGGAAGTGAGGGAAGTTGCCAATGAGAAAGGGATCACCCGATCGATGGCAGCTATTGAGGTTGCAGCCAAGTTGCCAACAGAAAAAGTATTTGTGGTTGGCAACGCGCCAACTGCTTTGTATAAGATTCTCGAGATGATTCGAGAAAACAGATTGGAAGTCGCCGCGGTTATCGGTGTTCCAGTTGGGTTTGTTGAGGCCAAGGAAAGTAAAGACGAATTGGTCAACAGCGACGTGCCGGCAATTGCGGCAATTGGTCGAAAGGGCGGCAGTAATCTTGCCGCGGCCCTGACCAATGCAATTATTTACAATCTTGACTTAATTAAGTGAGGTGAGTGGATCTATGGCAGTCGATGATTTTGTTTTTTACAACGGCCGTAAGCTGCGAAAGGGCTTCACGACTGGCACAACAGCGACGGCAGCATCCGTTGCCGCACTGACCGCATTATTGGATCAAAAGGAACAAGCGGCGGTGAGTGTTCAGGCAGCCAATGGTCAAAATGTCACGTTTACGATTGAAAAATGCGATTTTGACAAGCAAAAAGCCGCCGTTGCGATTAAGAAGGACGGTGGCGATGACCAAGACGCAACAGACGGAATGCTGATTTATTCGACCGTCAATTTGCGGGATGATAACCAAATCAACCTTGACGGCGGCAAAGGAATTGGTCGCGTGACCCAAGAAGGGCTCCCCAACAAACCAGGAATGCCGGCAATTAATCCGACACCGCGGAAAATGATCAAACAGAGTGTCCGCAAAGTGCTTGGCCCAGATCGGGGAGCTGACGTCATTATTTCAGCGCCAGAGGGCGAACGAGTTGCTAAATTAACCTATAACCCAAAGTTGGGAATTGTTGGCGGCATTTCAATTCTTGGCACCAGCGGAATTGTGACGCCAATGTCCGAAGATAGCTGGAAAGCATCCATTTCGATCGAGATGAATATCCATAAGAAACGTGGTGATGAGGATATTATCCTGACGCCAGGGGATGCGGGTGAAGCATTTGCAAAAGAAAAGTTGGGATTGCCAGCCGAAAAGATCGTGCAAATGAGCAACTTTGTTGGTTACGTGTTGAAAGAAGCCCAGCGAATTGGCTTTAAACGGGTCTTGATTGTGGGCGACCTAGGGAAACTAATTAAAGTTTCCGGTGGCATTTTCTCCACTCATAGTAAGGATGCCGATGCCCGTGCCGAAATTATGGTGGCTAACTTGGCTCTCTTGGGTGCGCCGACAGAAATGCTGCAAAGAGTTTATAAGTGCCTGACAACAATCTCGATGCTCAAAATTGTTGAAGAAGACGGCTATCAACGGGTCTTGCAAGTCATTGTTGATAAGATTAAGGATCGATCGCAGAAATACATTGCGCATCGAGAGCCCAAGGTTGATATTGATGCCGTGATTTATTCCAACACTTCGGGAGTTCTCGCATCAACAATTCCGGCAGCTGAGATTGGAGCGCGATGGAAATGATCACAGTGGTTGGCATTGGTCCTGGCAAGAAGTCGTTGATGCTTTCTGGAACTCAAGAGATGGTGGACAAAGCAGAAATTGTGATTGGTTCTGAACGCCAGCTCAACATTTTCTCAGTGGCCCCGGCAAAGAAAGTCATTTTTACCCGTTTAGCTGTTCTCAAGAAAATTATCTGTGAGAATTTTGAAAAGCCAATCGTTGTACTAGCTTCTGGTGATCCGTTGTTGTACGGAATTGGCAACTGGGTACTGGCAAACTTTGATCCCAAAATGGTGAAAATTATCCCAGGAATTAGTTCGATCCAGTATCTGTTTCATCAGGTTGGTCTGTCAATGAACGATTGTTACCTGACTAGCAGCCATGGTCGGGTACCTGATTTTGACTTTCTATTGCTTCACAAAACGATCGGCATGGTAACTGATGAGGAAATTGGGCCGGTTGAAATTGCCAGGGAAGTGAAACAACGTCATCAGCATCGAACTATCTACGTTGGGGAAATGCTGAGTTACCCCGAAGAACGGATCTCCCGATTTACCGAAGATTCTATTGAGAATCGCAAATACAAAATGAACGTGGTGATTATTACCAATGAAAGATGAAGAATTTTTAAGAACAAAGGTGCCAATGACTAAAGCCGAGGTGCGGGCCGTTAGTATTGATAAGCTGCAGCTCAATGGCAAAACAACCTTGTTGGACGTCGGGGCTGGGACCGGTAGTGTCAGTATCCAAGCGGCGGTGGAATTTCCTGATTTACAAGTGACATCGATTGAAAAGAACCCGGATGCCATTGATATTATGAGCAAGAATATCGAGAAATTTCACACGGATAATATCAGTTTGGTAACGGCCAACGCTCCTGAAGGAATTCCCGATGAAGATTTCGATGCAATATTCATTGGCGGCAGTGGTTCTAATTTAAAAGAGATCATTACTGACTGCCTGGCTCATTTGAAACCGGGTGGGGCATTGGTCCTGAACTTCATTTTGATTGAAAATGCTTTGGAAGCTTATCAAGCGTTGGCAGATGAAGACGTCAGTGATTTGGAAATGACCCAAGTGGATGTTTCAAAGTGGCATGCGCTTGGTAAGGGGCATTATTTCAAGCATCATAACCCAAGTATCGTATTAAGTTCCACGAAAGGATGATAAAGATGAGTTTGATCAGTTTTGTTGGTGCAGGTCCTGGAGACCCAGATTTGATTACATTAAAGGGTTATCGCCGTTTAGCAGAGGCGGACGTTGTTATTTATGCGGGTTCTCTGGTTAACCCAAAATTACTGGATTATTGCAAGCCTGGTGCGCAGAAATTTGACAGCGCTTCGATGACGTTGGATGACATTATTTCTAGAATGGCTGATTCCGTCGACAAAAACGAATCAGTTGTGCGGTTGCAGACCGGTGACTTTTCAATTTATGGCTCGATTAGAGAACAAGTTGAAGAGTTAAAGAAACGAGATATTGATTACGAGTGTATTCCAGGAGTCAGTTCCTTCCTTGGTGCTGCAGCCCAAATGGGGGTTGAATACACGGTGCCAGAAATTGCTCAAAGTGTGATTATCACTCGAATTTCTGGCCGGACCAAAGTGCCCGAAGATGAGTCATTGACATCGCTTGCCAAGCATCATACCTCAATGGTGATTTTCTTATCCGTTCAGAGTATTCGTCGAGTGGTTCGCCAACTGATTGCCGGCGGCTACACGGATGAAACCCCAGCGGCCGTTATTTATAAGGCAACCTGGCCCGATGAAAAGATGGTCAAAGGGACCTTAGCAGACATTGCCGATAAGGTTGGTAAGGCTGGAATTTCTCGGACGGCGTTGATAATGGTTGGGGAATTTTTGGGTGACAAATACACTTATTCCAGATTGTATGATCCAACGTTTACCCACACTTATCGCAAAGGAATTAAAAATGCCACAGCAAAGAAAGACTAGTATCTGTATCATGGCACTGACTGGACCGGGGACCAAAACGGCTGAAAGTGTTCAGACATTACTTCCTGAAAGTCAGGTGTTGGTTCCAGAAAAGTATGGGGCAAATAGGGAAGATACATTCGGCAAGGGCCAGTTTACTTCAGCGTTTGCAGAGGCTTTTCGAACCTTCGATTGCCTGGTTTGCATTATGGCTACGGGGATTGTCGTTCGGAAAGTCGGCCCGCTCATGCAGGACAAAACCGTGGACCCAGCGGTGATTGTCATGGATGAACAAGCCAACCACGTGATTAGTCTGTTGTCAGGCCATGTCGGGCATGCCAACGCTTTAACCAGACAAATTGCCGAATTACTTGATTCTGAGCCGGTGATCACCACTGCCACGGACACTGAGCATGTTCAAGCAATTGACACCTTAGCCCAACGATATAACGGCTGGTACCCGGAATTTAAATACAACACCAAATTGTTCAACTCTCGCTTGGTTGAAGGAAGTCCGTTATTGCTTTACGTTGATCCAGACTTCCGCGGAATTGTGAAGCAGTTTAACGGATTGGAAGTCGTTGATGAAATTGATCAGCAGCATCTAGAAATTCCGCTGATTATCATTTCCGACAAGGATAATATCGAAAAACGGCAGAATTCACTTCAGATTATTCCTCAAGTCAATGTGTTGGGTGTTGGCAGTCGCAAAGACGTGACTTACAAAATGATGCAGGATGCCTTTACCGAGTTTTGTACGCAACAGCATCTCGTTTGGCGATCGATTTATAAAGTGGTCTCAATTCAAAAAAAGGCACACGAAAATGCCATTCACTATTTGGCAGACTGTCTTGGGGTGCCAACTGAATTTTATTCTGCCGAGCAGCTGCAAAGCACTGCCAGCCACTACGACCAGTCTCCCTTTGTTAAGAAGACGATCGGGGTTGGTAACGTTGCCAATTCGGCCGCAGAATTTGGGTCCGGTAATCGGACAATCAACGAAAGATTTTCAGCTGACCAAGTCACCATGGCGGTTAGTAAACTTATACTCAAAAAGGATGATTAAATGATGCTATACATTGTTGGATTAGGACCAGGTTCACAACAGTTAATGACGCAAGAAGCAATTAAAACGATTAAAAAAGTGGATACAATTGTTGGCTACATTACTTATATTCACTTGGTGGAAGACATGATTAAGGGCAAGGAAATTGTGACGACCGGGATGCGTGGCGAAATCGAACGGTCGAAAAAAGCGATTGAAATTGCCGCAACTGGGAAAGACGTTGCCATTATTTCAAGTGGCGATGCCGGCATTTATGGCATGGCTGGACTGGTTTTGGAAATGGCTGCCAAAGAGGACAAACACGTCGACATTAAGGTGATCCCTGGAGTGACTGCCAGTATCGCTGCAGCTGCCGCACTCGGGGCGCCTTTAATGAATGACTTTTGCCATATTAGTTTGAGTGACTTGATGACGCCTTGGGACGTGATCAAAGAACGAGTTGATGCAGCTGCCAAAGCTGACTTTGTGATTTGCTTGTACAATCCCCGCAGTAAGGGGCGGCCAAACAACCTCCACGAAGCGTTGGACATTATTTTGAAGTACAAATCTCCCGATACGGTCGTTGGAATTGGTAAAGATGTTGCCCGAAAACGGGAGATCGATAAAATTACCACGATTAAAGATTTGGATGAGACAGAAATTAATATGACCACCATCGTGATTGTCGGCAATAAAAATACATACGTTGCTGATGACAGGATGATTACACCAAGGGGTTACACGTTATGATTTTATTGCTTGGCGGAACGAGTGAAAGCTTAACAATTGCCGACATGCTGACGGAGGCTAAACAGCCGTTTATCCTGTCAGTGACAACTGAATATGGAGCCGAACTGGCCCGACAACATGCCACTCATGTGCATCTGGGGGCAATTTTACCAGCTGAGTTTCACGACTTATTTGAAGCAAATCGGATTTCGCTGGTGATTGACGCCACTCATCCATTTGCCCGCTCGATCTCCACGCATGTCATCATTGCGGCTAAGCAGAACGCGATTTCATACATTCGGTTTGAGCGCCAAGAAATGCATGAAGAGGGGCCGTTTCTAAAAGTGGTTGCTGATACAGCAGCTGCGATTACCTTTCTCCAGCAGCACCCCGGCAACATTTATCTCTCAACCGGTAGTAAAACGGCAAGTGAATTTGCCAACGAGCTTGGGGTTGATCGACTTCATGTCCGAGTCTTACCAACAGCCCGGGTGATGGACTTACTATCCCAAGCAGGGTATCAGGCCAATCAGATTGACGCGATTCAGGGACCGTTTTCTGAGACCCTGAACGTTGAATTGATTAAACGAGCTGGTGCCAAAATTGTGGTTACTAAGGAGAGTGGTCGGCGCGGTGGTTTGCCAGAAAAAATTCAAGCATGTCAAGACTTACAGATTTTATGTTTGGTCATTAAACGACCGGCAGTAAATTATCCTGAAGTGACTGGTTCGTTTGAAGAGTTAAAGCGGAAATTGGGGGTCATGCAATGAGTGGATTTGTTTCATTAGTCGGGGCTGGCCCCGGCAATCCAGAATTACTAACACTGTTAGCTAAACGACGATTAATTGAAGCGGATATCATTTTGTATGACCGACTGGTAAACCCGGCTTTGTTGATGGAGACCAACGCAGAGAAAATTGACGTTGGTAAATTGCCTCACCATCATAAATACAGTCAATATAAGATTAATGATCTGCTAGTAACACTGGCCAACGAAGGTAAACGAGTCGTCCGTCTGAAAGCAGGAGATCCTTATGTATTTGGCCGGGGCGGCGAGGAAAGTCAGTACCTGAAGCGTAACCACATTGATTATGAAGTGGTTCCCGGAATAACCAGTGCAATCGCCGGTCTAGGCGCTGTTGGCATTCCGATTACCCACCGCGATTTTGCCTCGGCCTTTCATATCATTACCGGTCATCGAAAAAAGACGGGTGAGGAACTTGATTGGCATAACATTGCTCATCAGGAAGGAACGCTGGTTTTCTTGATGGGAATGGAACAACTGGCAAAGATTACCAGTCAGTTGATTGAAAATGGGAAAAATCCAAAAACTCCAGTTGCTGTTATTCAATGGGCAACCCATTGGAACCAACGCTCAGTATTATCTGATTTGGTCAACATTGTTCATGCTGTTGCCGAAAACCAAATTGGGTCGCCCGCTTTAATCGTAGTTGGTCAGGTTGCTCAGCTGATGCAAGCCTTGCAACCTCATCCCGTTCTATTTGGTCAGCACATTTTGGTTCCATATAAGAAACAGTCGAAATTATTTAGTTTGTTACAAGATGCCGGCGCCTCGGTTGGATTTTTCCAGCGTGGTGAAACTCAACCCGTAGACTTCGCTCTACCGAAATTATCTGGGCCAGCAACGTTATTTGTTAATGACATCAACGCTTACCGGTATTTTCAAGCCAAGATGATGGCCATCGGAGCTGATTTGCGTCAGTTGGTCACTTGGCAATTCATTGCCAAAAATCACGTAGTAGCGCGTCATCTGAGGTCGTTTGGCATCGTGGTCGATGGTGTTGCCGATCAGTTATCGACTTTTGGGCAACCAACCTATGTTATTGGCGAACAACGTGAACTGGCTGACATGAATCCGCAAGCGTCAGTTCATTTACTGGCAACTTATCGCCGCTTGCCTGTTGAACAGGATCTTGACTTCGATGATTATCAGACCATTGTTTTTCCGAGTTCAGCAAGTGTAGCTGAATTGGTCAGAAATCTCAGTCAAGACCAATTAAAGGCATTACAGGTGCTGAAATGTATTGCAATGGGGCCAAAAGTTGCCGAGAAGTGTCGCCAAGTTGGCCTGAACAATGTAGTTACCGTTAAGCCATCATACCAAGCCGTATTAACTATTTTGAAGGAGGCAAAAAACGTTGACAAAGTCAGCAATTCTCATCGTTAGTTTTGGAACAACGTATCCGGATACTCGTAAAAAGTCGATTGGATCAGTTGAGGAAGCCTTTCAGCAAACTTTTCCCGATTCCAAGGTATTTCGAGCATTCACCTCGAACGTGGTGATTAAACGGATTCAAAAGAACGAACAAATTAAGATTGATACGCCAACAGAAGCATTGGAAAAGATTCGTCAAGCTGGCTTTGAAGAGGTTTATGTTCAATCACTTCATCTTATTCCGGGGATTGAGTATGACTTGGTTAAAGAAGTGGTCGCCAAGTTCCAATCAGCATTTCAAAGAATTGTTCTGGGTGCGCCGTTGTTGAAGACCTTTGAAGATTATCAGCGGCTAGTGGCTTTCATTAAGGGAATGGTTCCAGCTAAGGCCGAACATTCGGGACTTTTACTAATGGGGCATGGAACAGCTGATAGTGCCTTTACGGCTTATGCCTGCTTGGATCATATGCTGATGGGAACCGGCAACTATGTTGGGGCCGTTGAAAGTTATCCAGACATTGATTTTGAAATTCAACGGTTAACTAATGATGGCATTCAACACGTTGTGATGCAGCCACTAATGATGGTCGCCGGCAATCATGCTCACCATGACATGGCGTCTGATTCACCAACGTCATGGAGCTCTCAGCTTCAAGTGCATGGAATAACGGCGGATGCCAAGTTTATTGGCCTGGGTGAGTACCCAGAAATCCAGCAAATGTATATCGATCATTTAAAACAAGTGATGTAGGAGGAGCTTATGGGAACGTTTTATGGAATCGGCGTTGGGCCGGGAAATAGTGAATTAATGACGGTTAGAGCTGTCAAAACAATTGAACAGTTAGATATTTTGTACACGCCCAAGGCTCACAAAAGCGCCTTGAGTGTTGCGGAACAGATCGCAACGCCATACTTTACAGACTCGTTAACAATTAAACGGCGGCACTTTCCAATGACTCACAATTTAGAAGAAAAGCAGCAGAGTTGGAATGAAATTGCGGCTGAGATTGTTAAGGATGTCAAGGCAGGCAACGATGTTGGTTTTATCACTCTCGGCGATCCATCCGTTTACAGTACTTATAGCTACCTTGCCGACATTGTGAGAGACGATGTGCCAATTAAGACCATCGCTGGGATTTCATCCTACAGTCAGATTGCCGCGGAAGTTTCGATCCCGTTAACGATTGATGACGAATCTTTGGAGGTCATTCCGGCCACGGCATCATTGGATAAAATCAGTCAAGCCCTTGATGTCAACGATAACGTCATCCTGATGAAAGTTTCCACCAAATTTGAAGCAATTTATAAACTATTGAGCGATAGGGAACTTTTGGGTAACGCTCTGTTAGTAACTGACGCGTCCCTTGAGAGTGAAAAGACCCGTAAACTTTCAGAAATGGATGTCTCAGAAAAGGTTCCGTATTTCTCAACGGTATTGATTAAGAAGCAACTTAGATTTTAAAGGAGGAAAAGGTCATGGATCATTCCATCAAGCGAAATTTGGCCATCACATCGATTGCGCTGAGTAGTTTCTCGTTTGTTGCCTATTTATTGTATCCAACTAATGCCAATGCGATGCACATCATGGAAGGGATGCTGCCACCAAAATGGTGTATCTTCTGGTTTGCGGTTTCAGCGCCATTCTTTGTGTACGGCCTTTACCGAATGGGTAAAATTGTGAAATCATCTACCCAGAATGCCAAAGTGATGCTTGCCCTGTGTGGTGCATTTGTCTTTGTTTTGTCATCGTTAAAGATGCCTTCAGTAACTGGTTCGTGTTCCCACCCAACCGGTGTTGGTCTTGGAACAGTGATGTTCGGTCCCAGTGTCATGTCAGTGCTCGGGGTGATTGTGCTATTATTTCAAGCTTTATTGTTGGCTCACGGCGGCCTCACGACTCTGGGTGCCAATAATTTCTCGATGACCGTTGTCGGCCCCTTCGTTGGTTTTGCGGTTTATAAAATTTGCCGAGCTTTCAAAGTAAACCGATCAGTATCGTTATTTCTATGTGCAATGCTGGCTGATTGGTCGACCTATGTTACCACTTCCTTCCAGTTAGCCGTTGTCTTCCCTGATCCAAATGGTGGGGTATTCGGGGCTGCAATTAAGTTCCTGGGAATTTACGCAGTTACCCAAATTCCACTGGCCATTGCCGAAGGATTTTTGACGGTGATTGTTTATAACCTTGTTATTAGTAATAACCTTTGGAAGGAGGCCAGTTTAGGATGAAAACGAACTCAAAAGCCAAACAGAATTTGCTTCTGCTAGTAGCCGTGTTGATCCTAATCATTGTGCCATTCTTCTATGCTAAGGGTGGCAGCTTTACCGGTAGTGATGATCAGGGAACTGAACAGATCAAAAAATTTGATCCAAGTTATAAAGTCTGGGCTCATCCTTTGTGGACGCCACCTTCAGGCGAAATTGAAAGCCTGCTATTTACCGTTCAAGGTAGTTTAGGAACCGGGATTATTGCCTATATCATCGGGAGTGCCCGGGGTAAGAAAAAAGCATTGAAACAGATTGAAGAACAAAAAAATGGTAAGAAGTAATGCTGATCAATTGACGGGAGGCTGATTAAGATGCTGGTTATCGACAAATATGCATATACAAACCGAATCGTTAATTGGTCACCTAAGATTAAAGGCCTAGTTTGGCTAATGTGTATGGTGATTGCTTTTCAGCCAATCGTTTGGTTGAAAGCCATCCTAATTGTAGCAGTGGCCGCTGACACGATATTTGTTACTAAAATTTCACTTCACAGGTATTTAAAGTGGTTCTACGTCATTTTGCCATTCTTATTGTTAAGCATTATTGGGATTGTGTTTACAATGTCGGCGTCAAAAACTCAATTATATTTTCCAATTCATTTGTTTGGTAACTACTTTGGCGTTTCTAAGGCGATGTTGCCAAAGGGATTGCTACTAGGCGTTCAAGTGCTGGCCGCTGTCGTTAGTACCTATTGGTTTGCCTTAACAACCCCGTTTCGACAGATATTAGATTTGCTGGTATCACTTCATTTATCCAATTTGATTATTGAGGAAACGATGTTGATGTATCGGTTTATTTTCATCTTTATCGATTCGTTCGAAGAAATTCACCGGGCTCAAAAGCTGCGATTTGGTTATCGTAATATTCGGACATCACTTCATTCGTTGTCAATTTTAGTCAAAATGCTGTTTGAACAAATCATGGTGAACTATGAAGCGATGACCCACGCGTTAGATGCCAAACTTTACGATGGTGAATTTAAGGTAGGAAAGAGCAGGCCTCAAAATGATTGAATTAAAGAATGTGAGCTTTGCTTATGAAAAGAATCGCCCAACCTTGAAAAACATTTCGTTGAAGCTGGGTGAGGATAATGAAAATATTGTTGGCATCATTGGCCCAAATGGCTCCGGAAAATCAACGTTATTTTTGAATTTAGTGGGGATACTGAAACCATCGCAAGGTGAAATCTTCGTTGATGGTGTGCCGATTAAGTATGGTAAGCGCGCTTTAAATGAACTCCGTAAAAAAGTTGGCATCGTTTTTCAAAATTCTGATCAGCAGATCTTCTACTCGATTGTTCAAGATGATATTGCCTTTGCACTTCATAATCTTAAATTACCGCAAGCAGAAATTGATGCCAGAGTTGACCGGGTGTTAAAAGAGTTAGATATTGAAAGCATTCGCAATAAGCCAATTCAATATTTAAGCGGTGGCCAAAAGAAACGGGTTGCCATTGCCGGCATCCTGGTCCTGAGATCCGAATGGCTGTTATTGGATGAACCCACCGCTGGCTTAGATCCAGATGGTAAGCGGCGAATGCTGGCCCTCATGAAACGGTTGGTTGCCAACGGACAAAAGATCATCGTTTCCAGTCATGACATGGACTTTATGTATGAAATTTGTGATCATTTCTTCATTCTTAATAACGGTCAAATCGTTAAGTCTGGGCGGAAAAAAGATGTCTTCTTAGATGAACAATTGTTGAATGACTGTAAGCTAGAGCAACCTTGGTTAGTTAAAATTCATCAAAAACTTCATTTGCCGTTATACGCCGATCAACAAGATTTGTTCAATCAACAAGAGTCTGAATTGAAAGGTCGTGAGCAACAATGAGTGCTGAACGGATTATGTTTGTAGGAACAACTTCTGATTCCGGAAAGAGTTGGGCAGTGACGGCTTTATGTCGTATTTTAAAGCAGCGAGGCAAAAAAGTGGCGCCGTTTAAATCTCAAAATATGGCGCTTAACTCGTTTATTACGGCAGATGGGAAGGAAATGGGCCGTGCCCAGGTTTTTCAAGCCGAAGCAGCCGGAGTTGCCCCCGACGTGCGGATGAATCCGATCCTCTTGAAGCCATCAACTGATTCGGATGCCCAGATCGTGTTTATGGGTAAAGTGATCGGGAACATGGGCGCTGCTGAATATCAAAACTATAAGCCCAAGCTTCGGACCAAAGTCATTGATATTTTTAACTCGTTGGCTGCAGAAAACGATGTTGTCGTGCTTGAAGGAGCCGGCAGTCCAACTGAAATTAATCTCAGTGATAACGATATCGTTAATATGGGAATGGCCAAGATGGCCGATGCCCCAGTAATCTTAGTTGCCGATATTGACCGGGGTGGCGTGTACGCAACCATTTACGGCACGATCAAATTATTGCCAAAAGAAGATCAGAAACGGATCAAGGGTATTATCATCAATAAATTTCGCGGTGATGAGTCGCTGTTGGTATCTGGTAATCAAATGATTGAAAAACTGACCGGTGTTCCAGTTATCGGCGTGCTGCCAATGACCGACATTGATTTAGACGACGAAGACAGCGTTTCATTGCAGAGTAAGCGCCAGACCCGAGATACCACGAAGGATATTGACATTGCCGTAATCACTTTGTCAAAGATTTCCAACTTTACTGATTTCCACAGCTTGGAAATACAACCGGACGTGTCAGTCCGCTATGTGCGTCATGCTGATCAAGTTGGGACACCAGACGTGTTAATCATTCCTGGTAGTAAAAACACCAATGAAGACATGGTGTTCCTGCGTGAAAAGCATCTCGACATGGCGATTAAGGAAGCCGCCGAAAATGGCAGCCAAATCGTTGGCATCTGCGGGGGCTATCAATTACTTGGCAATCAGTTGCGAGATCCCGAGTCAGTTGAATCTGATCTAAAGTCTCAGACGGGTCTGGGCCTATTGGACACAGATACGGTTTTTAATGAAGTTAAGACGACAACCCAAGCTGAAGCGAAGCACAGTGGTCAGCTCTTAACCGGTTATGAGATTCATATGGGGACAACAACTTTGGGACCGCAAATGCGCCCGTTTTCCCGAATCATTTCAAATAATGGCAAGCCGACTCATCGGGATGACGGGGCAGTTAATCAAGACGGCAGCGTCTTTGGTACTTATCTCCATGGATTGTTTGACAATATCGATTGGACCCGGCAATTCTTGAATTCAGTGAGAGAGAAGAAGGGATTGAAACCGCTGGGCAAGGCCGTTGAGCGCCAGTTCAACACATACAAGGAGAATCAGTATGACAGGTTGGCCAACGTTTTCAAGGAGCACGTTGATATGAACCGGATCGATGAAATCTTGGCGGCTTCTGAGAATCATGAGTAAAGAAGGGATGAGAAATGCAAAAGCCTTATCCAATTCTATTGGATTTATCAGAAAAAAAAGTCGGCGTTGTTGGCGGTGGTAACGTGGCTGCTCGAAAGATTAAAGGATTACTGGCGGTGGGCGCTGATGTGACGGTTGTGAGTCCCGAGTTAAATGACAAGATTGATGCGGATAGCATTCATTGGATTAACAGCCGTTACGCAGCTGATTATCTCAAGCAAATGGATCTCGTGTTTGCCTGTACCGATGATTTTGAAGTGAACCAACGAATTAAACAGGAAGCAAAACCATTTCAGTTAGTGAACAACACCAGCAACAAGCACAATTCTGATTTTTATAATGTCGCGCAAATTAACAGTGACAACTTTATGATCACGATTTCAACTTACGGTGCTTCTCCGAGTGCGTCCAAGCAACTCAAGGCAAAGATGCTGACTTGGCTCAAATCTCAGTACCCAGATGAAAGAAGGTAAACTCAAAATTGTTCATTATTTATGTCGGGATTGACGTGAACTCTGTCCCAATCGATATCCGGGAAAAAGTCGTTTTCTCCAAGGAAGAACTCGCTGAAGCCAATTCCAAACTTAACCAAGAAAAAAGTGTTCTTGAAAACGTCATTCTATCGACGTGTAACCGGACGGAAATTTATGCTGTGGTCGATCAGGTTCATACCGGTCGATATTACTTGAAACGATTTTTAGCTCGTTGGTTTAATATTCCGTTGGAGCAGATCAATAATTGGGTTAATATTGGTATTAAGGAGAATGCCGTTAAGCATCTCTTTGAAGTGGTCGTCGGATTGGATTCATTGATCATGGGCGAACCACAAATTTTAGGGCAGGTTAAACAAGCATTTTTTAATGCAGAAGATAATGGCACAACGGGAGTTATTTTCAAGCACCTGTTTAATCAGGTCATCTCGTTTTCAAAACGAATGCATACCAAATATCCAACCAGTGAATTGTCACTGACGTCTCATCAAGCGGGGCTCCATCAAATTAAGACTCACTTGGGAACGGTTAAGGGTAACAAGTTGGCCGTTGTCGGTTTGGGAGACGTTGGCTCACATTTGTTAAAGAACGCCAGTACCATGGGATTCGATCATATCTATATCCTGAATCGGACTGACAGCAAGGCCGAAGCGGCTGCTGATGCACTGGGTGATACCGTTGAGGCGGTTCAATTTGATGAATTGCCTGAAGTTGTCACCCAAGTCGATGCGGTCGCAACCGCTGTTTCCAGCAAACAACCTATTTTAACGATTAACTCGCAGGATAGCGGCTCCCTTAAAATCTTGGTGGATCTGGGGGTTCCTCGAAACGTCAAGATTGCCTCTTCGAAGCCATCGTTTGATTACTTTGACATTGATGGGTTACACGAAATCCTCGATGATAATCACGAACTGCGGGATGAGATGTTGGCCAAGACAGAACGTGAGATCCCTCAAGAAGTGACTGACTTCTATATTTGGCAAAAGCAGCTTCACGTGGTCCCCGTCATTCGAGACCTCCGAAAGTCAGCACTGACAGTTGAAAGCAACGTTTACGATAGCTTGATGCATAAGTTGCCTGATCTGGATGAACATGAGCAAAAAGTGATTCGCAAACACATGAAGAGCATCATTAACCAAATGATTAAGGGACCAATTAAGCAGGTAAAGGAGTTGTCTGTCAAGGACGATGCCAATTTTGACCTTGAGTTCTTCTGTGACATATTTGGCCTGCCCAAGGAAGATATGAAATGAGGACGGATTGACATGGAAAAAGTAAAAGTTGTCGGTACCAGGGGTAGTAAATTGGCTGTTGTTCAAACCAAAATTGTGGTCGATTTGCTGGCGAAGAAATTCCCTGATATCCGATTTGAGATCAAAACGATTACGACCCAGGGCGATCGTAATTTGAAGGATAGCCTGCAAAAAATTGGTGGTAAGGGCGTCTTCGTCAAAGAAATTGAGCAAGAATTATATGATCACACAATTGACTTTGCGGTTCATAGCCTTAAAGACGTTACTCCAAAGCTTTCTGAGGGGTTGGTAATTGGGGCTGTCCTCAAACGGGCCTCGCCTTATGATTGCCTGATTACACCACATCAGATTAACGATTTTTCTCAGATCCCTCAAGGAGCCAAGATTGGGACTAACAGCTCGAGGCGCCAGGGTCAATTGTTAAACGCCCGGCCGGATTTAAAAATTGTGCCAATTCGGGGCAACGTTGAGACCCGGATTAAGAAGATTGCAACGGAGAAGCTGTTTGGCGTTGTCCTTGCGGTTTCCGGCTTGAAGCGCCTCGGGGTTGATCTGTCAAAATACACTCAGCTTCCGCTAAAGGACGTGATTATTCCGGCTGCTGGTCAAGGGGCCATTGCGGTTGAATGCCGGGAAGATGATCCTGATACCCTTGCCGTTTTGGATGCCATTAACGACCAAAAAACCCGCGACTGTGTGACAATTGAGCGGAATTTTCTCGGTGAATTGGGTGGCAGTTGTAACTTTCCAATTGGAAGCTTTGCATCAAAGCAGGCGAATGAATATGTTTTCGAGGGGCTGGTGGCCTCAATCGATGGCCAACATTTATTTAAGAAACAAGCTCATCAGAAATCCATCGAGCACTTCGGTGAACAAATTGCCGATGATTTAATTTCTGAGGGCGCATTAAAAATTATTCAATAAACATCAATTTGAAAGGAAGCAATTATTTTGGTAACTTTTGATCGTCATCGTCGTTTACGTACAAGTCCAGCAATGAGGGATCTCGTCCGTGAGACTCATTTGCTTAAGGATGATTTAATTATGCCAGTGTTTGTGGATGCCAATATCAAGGATCGAAAAGAGATTTCATCCATGCCCGGGGTGTACCAATTTAGCCTGGATTCAATTCTGGATGAGATTAAGGTAATTGTCGATAAGGGCATCAAAGCCATTATTTTATTTGGGTTGCCTGATCATAAAGATGAAGTTGGAACTTCCGCTTGGGAAGATGACGGCATTGTTCAGCAAGCCATTCGTAAGATTAAAAAGGCTTATCCTGATTTGATTGTGATTGCTGACACCTGTTTGTGTGAATACACTTCTACCGGTCATTGTGGGGTCGTTAAGGATGGCGTTGTTTTAAACGACGAATCTTTAACTTACATCGTGAAGACCGCTGTTAGCCAAGCCAAAGCAGGTGCTGACATTATTGCACCGTCCAATGCGATGGATGGTTACGTGGCCGCAATCCGTCAAGGCCTTGATGAGAACGACTTCAAGAATTTACCAATCATGTCATACTCAGTCAAATATGCTTCCAGTTTTTATGGTCCATTCAGGGATGCGGCTAACAGTGCGCCAGAATTCGGTGATCGCAAAGGCTACCAAATGGATCCTGCTAATCGATTGGACGCGCTGCGAGAGTCAGCCAGCGATGTAAAAGAGGGAGCCGATTTCTTGATGGTTAAGCCGTCAATGGCCTTCCTGGATGTGATGAGAGAAGTTCGCGATCGGTTTGATTTACCACTAGTTGCCTACAACGTTTCTGGTGAATATGCCATGATCAAAGCAGCTTCACAAAACGGCTGGATCAACGAAGACCAAATTGTTCGTGAAACGTTAGTTGGCATGAAGCGGGCAGGCGCCGATCTGATTATTACTTACTTCGCCAAAGACGTTGCTGATCGCATGAATAAAGGGGAGGTATTTTAAACTTGAGGTCAATTGAAAAATCTAAGCAAGCATTTAAAGAAGCCAGCAATTATTTCCCGGGTGGCGTTAACAGCCCCGTTCGGGCATTTAAGAACGTTGGTGGCGATCCTTTATTCATCAAAAAAGGCGCTGGTTCACATATTTATGATATTGATGGCAATGAATACATCGATTACGTTTTGTCGTGGGGACCACTTATTTTGGGCCACGCTGACCCTAAAGTAGTGAGTGACTTACAAGCTGCCGTTTCAAATGGTACCAGCTACGGGGCCCCAACTGAATTGGAAACTGAACTTGCCAAGAAGATCCAGTCCATCGTTCCCTCGATGGAAATGATGCGAATGGTTTCTTCTGGGACTGAAGCCACGATGAGCGCAATCAGAGTTGCTCGGGGAGTGACTAAACGCGATAAGATCGTCAAGTTTATCGGCAATTACCATGGTCATAGTGATTCCTTACTGGTGGATGCCGGTTCCGGCGTTGCGACGTTTAATATCAACACCTCACCTGGTGTTCCCAAATCTTTAGCTTATGACACATTGACTTCGCCCTATAACGACGTTGAGACCATCAAGCAGATTTTTGCTAAACACGGCGATGAAATTGCTTGTATCATTGTGGAACCGGTTGCTGGTAACATGGGCGTCATCCCGGGGACCAAGGCCTTCTTGCAAACGTTACGGGATCTCACTCAACAATATGGCTCAATTCTGATTTTTGATGAAGTCATGTCAGGATTTCGAGCTGCCTATCACGGTGCGCAACATTTGTATGGGATTAAGCCGGATATGACGACGCTTGGTAAAGTTGTTGGTGGTGGACTGCCGGTCGGTGTCTTTGGTGGTCGCCGCGACATTATGGAGCAGGTTGCGCCGGCTGGTCCGATTTATCATGCCGGAACCCTTTCCGGAAATCCATTGGCAATGACTGGGGGGATCAGTACCCTGAATCAGTTGACCCCAGAGATGTACGAGCAAATGAGTCATAAGGTCGATCGATTGGCTAAAGGCATTGAAGAGGCTGCCAAGGCCCATCATGTGCCAGTGGTCGTTCATCACGTTGGAACGATGTGGAGCTACTTCTTCAACCAAGGGCCGGTGAATAACTTTGCCGATGTCCAAAAGAGTGATATGGACTTCTTCGCGAAATTCTTTAGAGCGTTATTGGCAAATGGCGTTTACACCGCTCCATCTGAATATGAAACTAATTTCATGTCCAGCAAACACACGGACGAGGAAATTGATCAAACGATCGCTGCATTTAATCAAGCATTTGATACCGCTTTGAAAGGTTAATTAACATGGCAAAATTAACACTCATCACGGGTGGCGCCAAGAGTGGTAAATCTGAGGTCGCCGAAGATATGTACGCTGACGAGCACGGGGTTTGCTACATCGCTACCAGTGTCATCAGAACGAACCAAGATTCTGAGATGAAATTAAAAATTAAAAAGCATCGTCAGCGTCGTCCAGCCGATTGGACAACCGAAGAGCGTTACAAGGATGTCAGTATTTTTGTGTTGATGAATGATTATCAAAAGTATTTGTTAGACGACGCAACAATGATGACAACGAACCTGTTCTTTGATCTGGTTGCTAAAATGTACAACGATTTTCCCGGCGACGTTGATGGAGACATCGACAGGATGAACAAAGATGAAATTGAGTCCATTCAAACCACAATTTTGCAGGAATTTTCCAAGGTGGTTGACTCTTTGCGCCGAACCGATCAAGAGATGACGATTGTTACCAATGAAGTTGGCCTGGGGTTAGTTCCAGCTTCCAAGGAGTCGCGAATTCTCCGGGATACTTACGGGCTGGTGAACCAGTTGTTGGCTAAAAAAGCTGATGATGTGTATTTTGTGATCTCCGGCCTGACTCAGAAGATCAAGTAGGATTGGGGGGATAAAATGGCTTATCTGATTACCTATCCGAAACATAATGTTGCCAGCGACCTTCAAGCCCAATTAGCTGCCAAAGCTGAGACCATTTATCTGCCACTCGGGCACTTTCAACCAGTTCAATTAACTGCGGCGGACGTTTCATTAATTAAACAGTCTCAATTTTTAATTTTAACGAGTCCGGTGGCGGTGAATCTTTATTTGAACCGGTTAAAGTCGCTTAATCCAAACGCGACCCTTTTAGTCATTAGTCCCAAGATGGCAAATATCCTTAAAGCCGGTGGGATTCGTGACGTTCGCGTTGCTGAGGAAGAAAACGGTCGTTCATTGGCAAAATGTGTGACCTCGGAAATGGCAGTCAAAACATGCCTGCTGCGAGGTGATAAGAGCGCTATTCAGCAATTCTTGCCAAAATCCGTCAGTCAGGTCATGATCTATGAGAATTATTGGGATCAGCAACTGGCCGATGCGGCGATTCAACAATTACACGGCCACAGGTTCACAAGGGTGTTGGTGACCAGCCCATCCAGCTTTGAACGGCTGACAGAAATTGCAAAACGGATTCCTGAATGTTTTTCAGACGTGACTTATTACACGTTAGGCCGGACCACTGCCAAAGTGATCCCTGCGAGCAAGGTGATTGTGGGTGAAGGCCCTGGCGTCTTAAGAAATACAATTTCAAAGATGTGTGAGGCCTGAAGTTTTAAGAAAACAAAACGAGTGGGTTTGAAACAAAATGGATTTAACCCAGATTTAAAATAAAAGCGGCAATGCATTCTAATTTTGGATGCACTGCCGTTTTATTTGACTGGCGGGGGTGGCCGCTTGTCGCAAGTTTTATCAATCTAAGAAAGGAAAACCAAGTTGTATTTATGTTCAATTTGCCAGCTAATATCCCAGCCACACACGTTTTGGTGAGGATGCCGGTGTGAATAGGCTGACTTGAGATTATCGAATATAGGATGCAGCATATGTCCACTGGATTACCGATTTCTTATTGACCGTAATTTCGGCGGCCGGCGCCATTGGTTGGTTGCAGTCAACCGTGTAGATCCAACCCCTTTCATCGTCTGAATCGGTGTAATCGCCGATCCGACTAATGTAGGGGTAGCCATTGACTGAATGGAAGTAATACGGAATATTGTTGCGGTTGAAGAACCGTTTAGACACATCATAGACACTATCACTACTATTCCAAGATAGGTCCCGGGAAATTGTGTAGATCTTGTCGATTGATGCATTTGTTTTTCGGTAAAGCAATGGCGTTTCGCCGGTATATGATTTGAAAATTTTAGTGAAATAACTCGTTTGCGAATAGCCGAGCTGACTCGCGATTGCACTGATCTTTGCGTTGGTGGTAATCAATTTTTCGCAGGCCAGGGCAATTTTGAGGCTATTTACATAATTGATGAAGTTCACGCCAAGCTTTTGTTTAAATGCCTTACTCAGGTAGGACGGCGACAAAAAGACTGATTTGGCAACTGATTCAAGCGATAATGGCTGGTTAATATTGGACTTGATAAATGACAGGGCGCGTTGAATATTAACTTGAGAATCGTTATTCAAATGAGTGGTGGAATTGGTGGCAAGGTGGCCTGATTCAGGATGAATCATCTCGGTAATTCCGACCAACTTGCGTAATACGGTGACATTAGCCAAATCGTCTGCCCGAACCGCATTCAAAATTGAAACGTCATTTGGCGCAGCTTTAAAGACGTTGTTAAAAATGTTCTCTAAAAATGTTCGCGCTAACTTAATTCGCTCAGGTGTAATCCCTGAACCCTCACAAATGATAAATCCAGACAGGCTGTTTTTTAAAATGACTGGAAAAATAAAGAAAGAATTTGTATTCGAAGTCGGAAGATTTTTTAGAACATCTTCTGTTTTGGTGTAGACGTTACCGTCAATCAATAATCGATTATCCAGGTCAAAATAATAACCGTTAATTTGACTGACCTTCGAAAATTCATTAATCCCTTCAGAAATTGATTTATAGATAGTTGTTTTCGTATTATTTGGTGTGATCATGAGCACCTTCCCTCGGGTAGATTATATAATAATATCTTGTGCAGTGCTGAATAATGATAAAAATAATTGAAAATTCTTAGAATTTGAATAAAAATCTTGATTTGTAACACTATTTGTCTCTTAAAATACGATAATTTCATTCTTTATCAAAATTTATTCTTTAGATATTCAAAAATGTTATAAAAATAATGTCAAAAATGGAACTATTTTCTTCAAATTGTTGAAGCGAGCATGATATTTAAAGTATTACAAATCCAAAGATTGCAAGCGTTTCCAAGCGGATGCTGTTATAATTAAAACAGTGATTATCCGATCATGTGAAATAATTCTATTAGTGATCGGAATACCAGTGAGAAGGATGAGGGTTGAATATGGCGATTAAACAAACAAAAAAGTCGATACAGACTAAACAAACGGTCGATCTGAAGGCTGCGGATAAACTATTAAAGCAGTTCGCTAAAGTTGTGAACAGTGATCATGCGGTTCGAAAAGCCAAAAAAGATGAAGTCTTTAGTTGTGGAGTTGACTTAGGAACGTCTTCAATTGTTTTAACGGTTCTGGATAAAGACGACAACATCATTTACGGTGCATTTGAATATGCCAAGGCAGTGCGTGATGGGATTGTTGTCAACTACGTGGATTCAGTCAACATTTTGAAGCGGTTGAAACACAAGGCAGAAGACGTATTAGGCGTTGAACTCACCACAGCTTGTGGGGCAATTCCACCTGGCACAGGAGACGGTGCTGCAAAAATTGTTGCCAACGTCATCGAGTCGGCGGAACTGCAATGCAAACACGTGGTTGACGAACCAACAGCTGCGGCCAAGTTCCTGAATCTTAAGACGGGGACTGTTGTGGACATTGGTGGTGGCACAACCGGGATTAGTGTCTTCAATCATGGAAAATTAACTCAAGTGCTGGACGAAGCCACTGGCGGTTTCCATATGACCCTGGTCTTAGCTGGTAACCACAAAATTGACTCCGATGATGCCGAATTATTAAAGCGTGATCCGGAAAAAGAGGATGAAGTGTTCCCGGTTATCCGACCAGTTGTCGAAAAGATGGCCACGATTGTCAAAGATTCAGTTGGCAGCTCAATCAAGCAACCCGTTGTCGTCGTGGGTGGTGCGATTAATTTCAAATCATTTATTCCGGCATTTAGCAAAGTATTAGGAATCCCAGCGTATAAGACCGCCTTTCCACAGTTCATCACCCCATTGGGAATTGCAATGTATGACCACGATTAGTGAGCGTAGCAAAGCGATTAGCAACCGAAACATAAGGCTTCTCAAATAGAAATCCCGAGTTTAAATTAAGAAAAGGCCTCAATGATGATCCGCTCATCATTGAGGCCTTTCGCTTTGGGTTTTCATTAATTGTGGCTATTTTCTACCAGAGACACATTTCAGGTGATTAAATGACTCAAGTTTAAGTGGTTCCAACCATGATTCACTTCCAGTGCACTTCGTAGATCAATCCTGTACAATATACATTAGATTATCTGCGGAGGAGAATGTGGGATGAATGATAAAGGAATCGTCAATTTTAGAGATATTGGTGACACTGTTGTGGCAGGTGGGTACCTAAAGCCGGGCTATTTCTATCGAAGTGGTGAAATCAGTAGTTTGAATTCCCAGCAAATCTCATTTTTGAAAAATGATTGTCAGCTCGATTCAATTTTTGACTTTCGAAACCAAAATGAAGTTGCCAAGGATCCGGATACCAAGATTCCGGGCACTCGCTATTTTAAGGATGATATCTTGGCTGACCAAACGACTAATGGTGCGAGCTTGGCGGGGATGTTTGCCAATGGCGGCCATATTCGGGACGCGATGCTCAAAACATATGAACAAATTGTGTTAAGCGATTCTGCGCAAGCCGGTTATCGTGAATTTTTCAATGAGATCATTCAAAGTCGCAAGCCAACTTTGTTTCATTGTTTTGCCGGCAAGGATCGAACAGGGTTTGCTGCCGCGGTGATTCTAAAAATGGCAGGGGCTAGCGATGAGGCCATCATGAAAGATTATTTGCTGACTAATGAACTGAGAAAAGCCGCCAATGCTAAGTTACTTGAACAATTCAAGCAAGAAGTTAATGAGCAGCAACTGCACAACTTGAGTGTTGCCCTGGTCGTCGATCAGGATTATTTATTACATGCTGAAGAGACGATCAAACAGAATTTTGGCAGCTTTGAGGGCTACTTGAAATCCGGATTAAAATTAGATGATGGTTACGTTAATGAGTTTCGGCATGCTTTTGTGGCAGCAAAGTAAACGCATACTTGTTTGTGGAACGCAAAATTGCTAAAATTAGGTTGATTAGAAGCGTCAGTTTAGCACACCAATAAATGCGTCACGAGAAAAGGTGAACTTCATGGTTAACAAACCACTTGTTTTTGATTTTAACACCGCTCAGAGTAAGCCGGAGAACATCAAACATCCTGATGGGTATTGCCCGTTTTGCGACGTTGATCACTTGGAAAATATTTTGGCCAAGGAAGACGATCGGATTTGGCTGGTTAATAAGTTCCGGACGTTAGAGGATACGTTGCAGACCGTCTTAATTGAATCCAGTGATCACAACGGGGGTCCATCGACCTATTCGGTTGAACAGAACCGGAAAGTCTTCGAATTTGCATTTCGTTGCTGGCATCAAATGATTGCTTCAAATAAATATGCCAGCGTTGTGATGTACAAGAATTTCGGCCCATTATCTGGTGGTAGTTTGCGGCATCCTCACTTCCAAATTGTTGGCCTCAACCATTATGACGTTTACCAAAATGTGGGCGTTCGTAATTTTAATGGAGTCGAGGTTTCCAAAAATGCGGATCGTCAAATCACACTGTCGACTGATCCAATTATTGGATTTGTGGAGATCAATATTGCCATTAATAATGAAAAAGAGATCGATAATCTTGCCGATGCCGTTCAAGCGATCATTAAGTATTTGTTGAAAGACTATATGCACGGGACAATGACTTCTTATAATTTGTTTTTCTATAAGATCTACAGTAAGTTTTATTGTAAAATTGTTCCCCGATACGCGACTTCGCCATACTATGTGGGATATAAGATTGCTCAAGTTCAAAATAGGCCGCGATTGGAAGAGATTGCGGAGGATATTCGGCATCAGTTGCCATAATTGACAAGAAAAAACCAATTGAATATGTCAGCGTAAAGAGCCAATAGCGCAACCATCCAATCAGGACAGGTTGCGCTATTGGCTTTATTGCACAGTTGGTTTGATTTTTATACCGCACTCACGAGTGGAATCGTTGAATCTTCATTCACAACTGTGACATTGGTATCTTGTGCCAATGCCTGCTTAATCATTTGGTTAATCTCAGCATAAATTTTTGGATCGTTTTGGTTGATTTCATCTCGTGAAGCAACGAATAAATGACGAATGTCTTTTGAGTTTAGCAAGTTCTGAATATTGGTAAAGTCGGTAAATAGTTTGTCGCGGAACGTTTTGGTGATAGCATCTGCGGTGTTGGTCTGATTGTGCTTCTCAATTTGATCATTTACCAGCTTGGCAATTTCGGTAGGAGCCAGGTTCTGGATAGATTGGTCAATTTCAACCGGAGCAAGTGGCAAGCTGTTATTTAATTTCTTGAACAAATTAATATTCTGGGCGAGTCCCATTAAAATAAATTGATGGTTGGACAAATCGCTGTCCTTATTGATTAAGTCGATAATGAAACGGTAATAACGTTCCTGGTCGATCATCTTTTCCTGGCTGGTTTCATTATGACCATGATACTGGGTGGAACCACCTTTGCCACTAAAGTTCAGTTCACCGCCACGGATTTCAGTCCCAAGTGCATCTTGAACGGTAGCTGGGTAATCTTTGACTGCTAAAGGATTAACCCGTTTGCTTTTTAGTTCGTACAATTTACTATTGTCACGATTAATTTCAATTAAAGTATAGTCGGAATTTGGTGCCTCGCTCAATAACAACAACCAGTCAATTGAGTCTTCAATTCGATAATCAGCTTCCTCAACACTGGTGCGAATTAAGTGATAGACCTTGGACCCGGTTTTATCAGTGATCACCGAAATTCCTTCATAAGGCAGTTGTTGGCGGGTTAAGTCATCTACGTCAATGACAAATGACTTGAGGTCACTGCCAGATTTCTTTTCGATTTCTTTGAGCATATTATTGACCCAGAGCCGTTCACTTTGATCAAATGCCAGCTTACGCAGGTTTAGATTCAACGTAATCACTGGCGCCTGTAAATCAGGTAATTTTGCCAAGTCGGAAACACTTATAATAGTTGCCATAAATAGGACACTCCTTCGTTTAGAATTATTATAGATTGTGAAATCCATAACTACTATATTAAGTGTATCAAATTAGGCATGCAAAGTCGTGTTTCTAGCTTGTGAAAGAGCTTACATCATCTTGCTTGCTTCCGATCAATGTGAATGACTCGAATCAGCGTTACGAGGGCTGCCATTAGAACTAACAAAAGTGCCAATAGCCTGAAGTTCCCTTTAAATAATGCATCGCCACTGAATGAGTAAAGAGCAGAAACGGCCAGACTGCCTATTAAACACAGTGAAAATAACTGGGGCGGGGAGAATTTTAAATCTGTTGCGGCAACGTTGATGAGCATACTTGGAATAAATGGAATTGAGTAACCGATGACCACTCCTAGTTTTGGATGGCGCATGTTGATCAAATCCGCATATAACCGATTAGGACGGCGCTTGACCCAATGATTAGAAATTGTGTTTAAAAACGTTGCGGCAATAAAGTTTCCCATCGTAATGCCAATAACGTTAACCATAAAACCAAGCCAGTGGCCGAAACAAATCCCGGCAACAATTCCAATAATTGAGGCGGGAAAGCCTGGAATAACTGAAAATAAGATTATTAAAAGCGAAAATGAAATGAGATCTATGGGGGAGCTGGATTGAGAATGGCTGATAATCCACTGACGCTCAGCGGCTTCATTGAAAAGTAGCCGAATCTTTGGTTCAAAACGCATCACTAAGAATACCAGCAGCAGGCATCCCAGAATGGCAGCACAGATTAAACTAGTTATTTCAAAATGTTTTTTCATTGTGGTCTCCTTGAGGCGCTTCTTTAAAAATAATTTGGGTTAGCTGTTGGGGCGTTAGCGAGCGACTCTGTTGGAAAATTTGGTACGCCTCACGTGGGGGTAAAATTGGCTCTTGATTAAGCCAAAAGGTGATCAGATCAATAATTCCCTGGGAAACGATTTCTTTAGCGAATGCTGCTGGAATTTGAGTGGCAATAGTTGATGGGGATGCTTGGGGCTCAACTAAGACTTCTTCAATCAACCGCTTCACTTTAGCAACGATCTTTGTCGTATTACCGTTCAAGAGAAGAGCCGCTAAGTCTCTTTGACGATATAAATATTTGAATAACTGAAAAAATGCATTATTTTCTTTGTCAACGCTTTGAATGGTTGAGTTTAACTGAGGTTTTTGAAATCTTTTAAAAATCTCACTAATGTTTGCCACAATTTCATCTTCATAGTGATTAAGCAGATCGTATTTATCAATGTAGTGTAAATAAAAAGTTCCCCGACTAATGTGGGCCTCCTGACACAGTTTTTGAATCGTTAGTTTGTCAAACCCAGATAAATTGATGAGCTTGATAAATGCTTTTTGAATTTTAATTTCAGTCGCCAGCATTTTGGTATTTGCTTCCAAGGACTTCATCTCCAATAGACACGTTGTTTACTTTCTACCTAATTAAACAATAAATTCAATCAATTCGCAATTAACATTTTGAGAAAATTTGTCCAGTAATCCGGATAGTCGCTGGTTTCAACCTAACGATAACGCTTAAAAATAATGCTGAACTCAACTGAACAAAATGGTCATGATTGCATATTGCCAACGTAACTCGTTAACATTACTATTTCAAATGAACATAGTGTTAATTTGAAAGGTGGTCATTAAATGTTAGCTAGTGAATGGAAGTATCTAAATAAACACAAAATGAGTCTCGTAGTTCTAGTTGCGATTGCCCTAATCCCAGCAATCTATTGTTTTATCTATTTATCTTCGATGTGGAATACTTATGGGAAAATGGATCGGTTACCGGTTGCAATTGTCAATCATGATCGATCGACGACCTATCATGGGAATCGGATTGATATTGGTAGTAGTTTAACTAATAAACTGACAAAGGCAGACACTCTGGATTTTCACCATGTTTCTTCAAAGCGGGCAGCCGAACAGCTTCGAAAGGGGAAGTTTTATATGGTTTTAACCATCCCTAAGAATTTCTCTTCTCGTGCAACGACAATCATAGGAGCAACCCCTCAGCGAATGAACCTTCATTTTACCTTTAATTCTGGTCAGAATTTTATTGCCTCAAAGATGACGACAGGCGTGGCCACAGCCATTAAAGCAAAGGTCTCAACGCAAGTAACCCGACTTTACTCAACAATTATATTACGTGCGTTGGGTACTGCAACTGAAGGAATGAAGCGGGCAGCAGTCGGTAGCCAGGAAATGTATCACGGAACTCAAAAGCTTGTGAATGGGGAAAGACATTTAAATGGCGGGATGCACTCGCTTAAGTCAGGTATTAGCCAACTTTCTGCAGGTAGCGGTAATTTGGTTGTTGTAAATCAGACAATGACCGCCGGATTTTCGAAAGTAATGGTTAGTACACCAACGGCAAATATTCAGCGCTTAGGATCCGCCAATGCGAAAGTTGGTAACGGACTGATTGAAATTCAGCGACATGTGCCAGCGCTTCAAACGGGTGCTGATCAGCTTGCCAATGGTAGCATAGCGTTAGCAAGCGGTACCGATAAAATTTTAAAGGAAACGAAAATAATGTCGGCGAGCCTTGACCAGGGGGCCAAAAAACTTCAAGTCATTCACACTAAGGCAGTAAATGCAGCAGCAATTGCCAATCCTGTCCATGAAGTTACGAAGGATATTTCAAAGGTTCCAAACAACGGGACCGGGATGGCTCCCTTCGCAATTGCAATCGGATTGTATGTTGGCGCGATCGCCTTAGGGACAATGTACGAAGGCTTTTTACCTCATCGAAAGCCTAAATACGCGATTACATGGTGGGCAAGTAAAGCCTCAGTGGTTGGTGCAGTTGGCTTTTTACAGACAATTTTATTGTTTTATTCGTTAACACAAGCAAATCAATTAGTAATTACTCGCTCTGGGACATTCTTTTTGGTTCTATTGCTTGGATCGTTCTTGTTTTTATCGCTTATTTTTTGCTTACGCCTGCTATTAGGCGGTTTTGGGACATGGCTGGTTTCAATTGTTTTGGTCCTTCAATTAGCAGCCTCTGGTGGCCTGTATCCCACTTATTTAACGGATTCTTTTGCCCAGTCACTAAATGAATGGTTGCCGATGACTTATCTGATAAACGCGTTAAGAAGTTTAATTTCCACTCATCAGGGGATTACGGTTGATCTGGTCGTTATGATTGGCTTGATTGTGGGATTCAACTTCGCAATGATTTTGCGGTTTCAACTAGGACTTCACCAAAGCGTTATTGAAATTGACTCTGAAATTGTGTAAGGATGGGGATGACAGGAATGCAAGGTCGTAATCAGATCGGATACTCTTTGGAAACTAAGAGTCGAGAGAATGCGATTCACGCAAGTCATATGTTACTCATTAATTTATTGATGTACACGATAATTTCGGCGGCCGAACTTTGGATAGGGACGGTTGATCATTCAGTAGCCTTAATAGCAGATGGCGAAAATAACTTTACTGGGATTGTAGCCGTTATTTCCTTAATTGTTGGCCTAACATTCTCCAGGCGGCCGTCTGATGAATACCACGTGGAAGGACACTGGCAGTACGAAAACCTGGCCGCTTTTTCTTGCTGGGCTAACAATGTTTTTAGTTGGTGTTAATTGTATCTGGAAGGGTGGCACCAAAATTATTGTCTTTGTGGATGGGAAGACCGGAAGCCAATTGAATGGTCAGGCTGCTTACATGGCAGTCGTTTCGGGAACAGTGATGTTAACGTTGGCAATCATCAATCATGTAGTGAGTCAAAGGTTTGAGAGCACGTCACTAGCAGCATCAGCCCAAGATCTTTTTAGTGATTCACTAACATCTTTTGGGACGATGTTAGCTATTGCAGGAGCGGCTTTTTTGCATATTGATTGGATTGATGCGGTTGCGGCGATACTACTTGGTAGTTTTATCATTTATAATGGTTCGAAAATTTTAAGTGATAGTGCGGCTAAACTCTCAAATGGCTTTAATCCGCAGATCCGAAAGAAAATTGTCAAGAATATTCAGGAAGTAAATGGCGTAAGGGGTGTTACCTTCATTGATGTTCGATATTCAGGAAGTAATATGATTATTGCGGCGGAAATCGAACTGGTCGGCGAAAAATCAGTGTCTAAGGCTTATCAAATCTGTAAAGAGATTGAGCATTTACTGCAACTTAACTTTCCAATTTTATATTGCTGTATTCAAGTGAAGCCAGTAGAGATCAATTAACGAGATAATTAAAGCGCACCAAAAAGAGCCGCTATCGTTAAGGTAGCAGCCCTTTTGTATCTATTAATTAACCTTCAGTGCCCTTTGTGTTTCTCAATTCGTTTGGCTTTCTTCTGCAAGTAATGGCGTTGTTGGCAACAATTTCGTTCGGTAACGGTTAAATGTTTTCTTTGTTGCTTAGCAGCCTCAAATTGTTCTTTTAAGGTTGACTGAGCCTTAGTGCTTGTGTTGTGAGTCATTGCCTTATTGGCTAATCGTTGCTGTCGCTTAGGGTTGACGTGTTTGACAATCGCAATCCTGGAAGAATAGCTGTCCTTCCTAAAAAAATGGATGTTCCGCCAGTTTTTCATTACTAACTGAATAATAGCTGGTGTTTTTGGCTCGGAAGTTCCCAAGGTAACTTGAGCAACCTCATACTGATTAGCCGATTTACGCTCAAAAATCGCTTTGTAAAACGGTGGTTCAAAGACAATCGTTAGTTGACTGGTAATGATATTCATTAATAGACCCTCCTATAGTTGATGCGGAAAGACGGACGACCTAGGAGGAAGGATACTGATCGTATAGCTGGAAATACGACATCCGGACTACCAACCGAATCTGTGTTTTTACTTTCCAAATTAAATGTAGCAAACATTAATGAATTAATAAACATTAGATTAAGCGAACTAAAAAATCCCAGCTGTTTGAAGGCTGGGAGAGAATGAATAAATTATTTTGAATCTTTTAGTAGAAGTTTCAAAACTTCGTATACCAATGAATTGGCGTATTCCATCGAAGCTTTGTCACCATTTTTAACTAATTGCGCTAATTGATCGGTTGAATCGCCAGCCGTTGGATTATACCGGCCACTTTTGACCCGCTCATTATGACGAACGGTTGCTGCCTGAATTGCGGAACCGATTAGTTCCTGTAATTTGTCATCATCCATTTGAATTGCCACCTTTCACGCTCATTATAGCAAATAAGCGGGGACTTAGAGGGTAAATGATTGCTTGGATGTTCTCAACGAATTAAAATGACCTTGGTTTAAAACTAAAAGGAGATGTTTTTATGGCAAAATTAACTCAAGCAATGAAAGACATGATTGCCGGCGAACTATCATATATTTCAACTGTTGATGCAGCTGGCAATCCGGATGTTGGACCCAAAATTTCGATGAGGATTTTGGACGATGAACATCTTATCTATAATGAAATGACTGGCGGTCAAACTCAAGCCAACATTAATGATAATGGTAAGGCAATTGTGGCAGTTGCCAACGCCAAAGCATTGAAGGGATTTCGGTTTGGTGGTACTGCCAAGCTATATACTGATGGGGCATATTATGACCAAGCTGCCAAGTGGGCTGAAGGCAAGTTTCCAGTTCCTAAGGGTGCCGGCATAATCACAATTGAAAAGATTTGGACACTTGATCCCGGCCCTAAAGCTGGTAAATTAGTTGAGGAATAGAATTCAGCGGTCATAAGCACGAGATATTGGATAGGAAGTCACCGGAATGGAATGCTTATTTTTCCATTGAGTGGCTTCTTTCTTTAAAAGTGAGTCGTGATCTGTTTTTAATTCCTTACGTTTGTTATAGGCTAGGCAGTTGATCTGGCTATTTAAGATCCATTTAACCCACCTTCAATAAACTACTCATAATTAGAAAGTTAGCTTGATTATCAGTATGAAAGGAAGGTACTCATGATGGTTCGATGGATTCCATTTTTTATGAATGTCACTGCGTTGATGATTTGGTTAAAACTGCAATCCCGGCGCTTATCCCAGTTGTCGTTATGGCAGCTCGTCACGGTTATTTCGTCAGTGAGTTATGTCATGGTGGTTGGCTACCTCACGTTGGCACCGACCTCGAATGTTTTTGTAACAGACCAACAAGTTGCCCCGATGATGATCGGTAAAGCACCCGTGAACTTGATCCCATTTTGGAGCACATCGGCGGATTTTTACCAGAACGCGTTGATGATGATTCCAATGGGCGTGTATTTGGCACTTTTAGTTCCAGGCTTTAAGTTTAAAGACGTTGTTTTGACAGGCACTTTAGTGGGAATTGGCATTGAAAGCCTCCAGTTGATTCTTGATATCACAGTTAATTTGTCTCGTTGGGTAGATATTAACGATGTGCTGACAAATGCCTTTGGGGTCATGGTGGGATGGTTGATCATGAGGGGATTAGAACACACAAAAGTGAAAGCTTTTATTAATCTATTTTTGGTTAATCTATGATTGATAATCTATCAAAAATAGAGAACACCCAGGTTAGCTGGTGTTCTCCATAAAGGAGATTAATTTGTGTACCAACCATTGTAATTTTTACTCCAATGGTTCCACCCCTTAATTGGTCCCGTCTTGAAAGCAACTTGCTTTTTACCCCTATGGTAACGATAGATCACTTTTTTGTAATTCCAGCCACTTGGATAAATCATGTTCAGTCCACGGATAATATAACCATGGCCAGATTTCTTGTAATGAACGTCTTTGAGATCGTCCGGGTCACCCCCGCCACCGAATAGTAATGCTTTTGTTGACGTGATTTTAAAGACTGAAGTAAATGGACTGTGAGCGTTGTGCTGCTTATAGGTACCCCTAATTGCGCGCGGAGTTCCTTTATGCCAGCTCGCTGCGGATGTAGGTGAACTAAATAGCGGTAATGTTACAGCCACTGCTGCAGCGGCCAATAATGCTTTTTTCATGTTATTCCTCCTCAAAATTATAATACCTTAAAATAAGTATGAAAAGAAGTACCCCCAGACAGGAGATGTTGGGCAAATTACGGGTTAAGCTTAATTTCGAAATCATGACAATATAAATTCAAAATAAGGAAATCACATCATGACAACTATTAATATTGAAGTCGCTAGAAAAGAAAAATTTTGGTAGGAACACTTAACTGATTTGTTCGGAGTGCCTTTATACGTCTTCGTTTTAAAATACCCGTATTTAACAGCTTGAAGATGCGTATCATCTTCATATTGACAAAGTTATTTTCAAGAATTCCAAAGAATCGGGCGAAGAAACATACCCGATGAAAGAAATTTTGAAGGAGTTCGTAAACGATAATTAATGTACAAATGAAAAATCAACCCTATTAATTTTCAGTCAATAAAATAACATTTGTGCTAACAGTTATTAATACAGAGGAAGCAAATGACTGTCGACTATTCAGAAATCTCTACCCGGAGTGTTTGGATTTGGCCCCTTGAATTAAAGGTGTAAGTATCGTAACCGTGAAGGGCAAATAATTCACCAGTTTTCTTTCGGCCTGAAACTGCCCATTCTGCCTGATACTTGCTATCTTTCACAAATACTCTGCAGAGATGCTTTAACTGTTCATTGCGTTCAAAGAACGCTTGAAAAAAATGCCTGATATTTGGGATGCCAATGCAAGTATCTCCGGTCGCGCTTTGGACGGTTGAATCATTCGCAAAAAGTTTGATAATGGAATTGAGCGCTTCTTGATCGTTGGATGCTTGATCAGATAATTTGAAGTATTGGTTAATTATTTTTTCTGGTTGATTCATATTGATTCCTTCTTTCAACTGTTTATTATATACTAAACAGTTGAAAAATAAAGTCTGTGAGGTGAGAAGATGGCAGAATCTCAATTACCCGATATTGATTTGAAAAATATCCCAATCACAAAAATCTTGAAATCATTAAGTGATCCCACCAGGTTAGCAATCATTACCAGGCTTGAAAATGATGGAACCGAAATTTCGTGTGCGGAATTCGACCATTTAGGTAAGAAAAGTAATCTTTCTCAACATTATCGGAATTTAAGACTATCGGGACTGATTTCCATTAGGCGAGAAGGCCGGCATAGTTATTTAAGCTTGCGAAAGGACGACCTAGACAAAGAATTCCCTGATTTGATCGAAAGTATTGTGAAAAGCATAAATGGGCACAATTCTATTGGAATCTAATCACTTCTATATTTGGACAATCTATGATAAGATAATTATTGTATCGGGGTCGTTATGGATTCGACGGGTATAGGTTGAGCCTGGATTGCGTTTCGTGCAGCGTCACGTTAAACCGCCCAGTTTATTATAACTGCAAAAAATAATAACAATTCTTACGCTTTAGCTGCCTAATAAGCGCTTAACGTAGATCCTCCTAATCTCGCCCATGGGTTAGATCTGGGTCCTAAATTTAGTGGGCTCACGCAAATTGCTCCCACCTGAAGTGATTTGAAGAGACCAATCAGGTTAGCTTACTGTGGGTGCCTTGATTTATGGCGTTTCAGTAGGTGAACTTCAAATAATAGATCTATGAACGTAGATATCTAGGTGGCGATATGCTCGGACGCGGGTTCAACTCCCGCCGACTCCATTGATGGTTAAAAAGCCAGTCGTAATTAACGCTTAAAACGTTGATATGACTGGTTTTTTATTTTTATAACAAATTGCCAAATATCACGAAATGGCATTCAATGGCATTCAATTTTGAATCAATTAACCGTGGTAGGAATGGGCTGTTATCCGTTTTGGGTAGCAGTTTTTATTTGCCCTGACAGATGAATGTCAGTCAAAAAATAGTTTTTCCTTTCTGCTGATTCCACGACAAAAAGCCACCTCCGCCAAAGTTAAAAAAAGCTATCATATAGACAAATCTGGTTATCCATATCAAGTTGTTTCCTTTGAGGGAAATGGCTTTTTATTTTGTTTTAACCTTTATAAACATCTCGTCTATGACCGATTGAGATGACTAAGACAACTAACTGGTCATCATGCATTTCACAAATAACACGAAAATCCCCGATTCGATAACGCCAGTAACCCGCCAGATTTGAAGTTAAGGCTTTGCCACGGCTATAAGGATTAGCAATACCATCAATATTTAAATATAGCCACCGAGTGATTAACGCAGATTGGTGCTTGTCCATCTTTTTTAATGCCTTAATGGCTTCTTTAGAAAATTTTAGTCGATAACTCATTTATCTAAACCGCCAAACTCTTTTAATACTTCATCCATTGAGTAGGTCTTTTCGCCGCTTTCTTCAAACCGTTTATGGGCAATGTCAGCCATCTGTTTATCATACTCATCTTCTAATTGTTCCATGGAATATTTTTTTACTAAGTCGGATAAGGAAAGACCATAAAAATCAGCCATGTACTTGAGCCATTCTTTTTCTTGGTCACTAACCCTAATTGTAATCATTGCCATTGTAGCATCCCTCCCTTACGTATTACATTGTAATATCATTTGGAACAAAAGTCTACGATAGGGATGCAGCCTTTCTTTAGATCTTGAATTGTCAAATTAAGTGCAACACGACATTAAAGAATATTTCATAAGGCGTTTTCCATCCGAGACATTTACGGG